>NZ_JBOEFX010000069.1:0-113993 GCF_050633125.1 Lewinella sp. | reverse complement strand
GCAGGTTGAACCCGATCAGGGTTGCTGCTGCAAATGGGTTAGGCGTGTTCTGATACAATTCGTAAAGACCTTGCACTAGAACGTCCTTGTCGCTGAATATAATACCCAAATTATACACCTCTTCTCCTCCATCAGGCAAGCTATCTCCTTGCCCTAGCGGAATCTTATATGCCTCTGCAGCCGTGTACCGGTTATTGAAACTCAATAACTCACTCAATTTTGCCTTTCTCTTAGCGCGGACGACCAAGCTGAATAAAGGACTCGTCGTTCCAGCAACTTCTTTACCACGCATCTCTGCTGGCTTAAACCAAGCCATCGTCAGGTAGCCTTCCGCTAGATAACGGGTACCAAGATGATCGCGTCCAAAGAAGGGCTCCAGTCCATAATGGATATCTATTACCTCCAGATCTTGCCAATGAAACGTCCCCTGTAAACCGGCAAACTGCGCCAAATCCTTGACCATAACAGGGATCGTATATTCCTCCCCTATTCCCATTTCAATATCCTCTACCCAAAGGTTGACCGTCTCTCGAAGGTACGACTCCGGAGGCGATTGAAAATTAGACATGGCGGTACAATTCAAATCGCCAATTTTGACACCCACAAAATCGATATCCAAAACATCCTCTTGTACATCTCCCAGCGTTATAATTTCCGGGAACGCAGATTCCCAAGGATTAGAAGGATTTGGGAATACGTAATCAGCAAGCACAAAACGCCAGCTCGTATTGTTAGGAAACACCTGAATTATACCCAGTAAAAGCTGCCGGATATAATCAAAATCAGCCATCGTAATATCTCCGGAACCATCAACGTCCGCTGCAATCAATTGGTAAGGGCTTTGCAACAGCTCCGTTCCATTGATGTGTTTCAATATTTTTATCATATCAATGGTGTTGACACCATTCCCGTGGTCAGTATTGAGGTAAGGGACAAGGGAGAAACCTCCACCAAAGTCCAGGCCTCCAAAGTAGTAGTCGCCAACAGCATCTGTTTCATCGCTCATATTGGCACTACCGCTCAGGGTTACTTCTACCCCTTCAATCGCTTCATCCTCTTTCGTCTTAATTATTCCTCCGAGCTGAAGAAAACACTCATGTGAAAATTGGACTAAAATATAAGTATCACATGAACCATAATTCCCCTCTTCGTCAAAGGTGAAGATAGTTACAAGCGTAGTTTCCTCATAGTTTTCATCCGTGACCCACAAACTCGTATCGGCTGGGCTGGGCACAAAGGTCGAATCATTTACTTCAGAAGTGAAGTAAATGGCATATTGGGTAATAAGTGACTTACCTGATGACGGGACCTCTGGCCCTTGGCCTGTACAGTCGTAGATAGGAGAGCCACTAAAATCGATAGCCATCACTTCAAGAGCACATCCCCCTTCTGGCTGTGGGCTTAGATTTATGGTTAGACCATTGATACAGACAGCTAATGGTGCCTTACAATCAACCACATCAAAAGTGATCATCTCATTACTTTGATTACCACAACCATCTTCCACGACAATAGATACAGCATGGTAAATACTATCTCCCATTGCTGATGGAATAATGGGGTAAGCCCCTTCAAGGGTATACGTGCCATCGCTATTGGTAACAATATTGGCGATTACATTACCAGCCTCACCTGCTTCTGCAACAAATTCATCTGCTTGGATGATGTTATCACCATTCGCATCTACCGCAAAAGCATCCAACTGTGCGGAAACAATGCTCACACTGGTGTTCAGTTCATCAGCAAACAGGCCACAACCAGAAGCTACCGAAAAAGGAATAGCAACCTCCTCTTCACAATCACCATCATCATCGCCAAACTGGCCAGGTAGAAGGTCAGGGCAGTTAGCCGTCGGCCCTCCAAAGGCCAACACATTGGTCTCGATGCTTTCCACATTCAGCACCTTCACAAACTGCGTATAGCGAAAACGGCCATAATTACGCAGCCCATTCTCATCAGCGGGTAGACAAGCTTCTGGTGTTTCTGCGACATTATCGTATTGGACATCCGGCAGACTAGAATCGCCATCTACATCAGGGTGGTTGCGATCTAGTAGCAAGAAGTAACGAATATTAGTCGCATCATCCACACCATTTTCAGCGGTGCTCAAGATACCGTCACAGTTTTCATCGTCAGGGCCAGTCGTTGAGGTGATTCGCAATACAGGACGTTCAGCGGCTTCTACGCCAAAACCTGTACCAAACGGTTCACCGTCATCTTCCGTGAGGCGGGGAACTTCCCAGCCTTCTGAAGCGCCATCCCACACGCACCAGTTGATGACGTCGTAGGTGATGCTCACCTGGTTACACTCCTCTCCTGAAACAGTAGAGGGTACCGGGTCACCGATATTGATGCTCAATACATCACAGCCTGTTGAAGTAGTCACCACACCTGGGAAATCTGTTTCACTACAGTCAACGATAACGTCCTGAGGAAAATCAATCACAAAATCATGGGCTTCTGCTACTGTAATAACCTGAGTACAGTTATTCGTAGATCGCAGCACTTCCGCTATGTCAATCGCTCCATTGCCATTCACATCACCCTCCGGCAACAACTGCCAAGTTTCAAAACGACGGATGATGGTTCCCCAACCACAATCGTTGAACTGAAAAAGGGGCTGGTTTTCTACCAAGGTGTCCACTGCACAATTATCCGTACCTGTAGCTTCGCCAAACAAACTATTCATTAAAACCGAGGTAGCTGTAAAATCATTGACATACGCTCCTTCTATGTCAGCAGGAAAGCCCACTGGAGACTGCCCACAGGTGATTGATGCAGCAGCGGGCGCATAGCAATACGGAGCAAGCATATCGTCTATTTCCGCAATCGTCCAGCAGGTACTTTGTTGTCCTCCCCCATCGGTCACGCGTAGCTCTATCGTCACATTATCATTATCAATATCACAGCAATAAAAATCAACATGTGGACCCCAAGGACTCCAACGGTTAGCACTCAGGTCGCAGGTGTTATTGCGCCAATAATTTCGGCGCAATTCAAACGTCACTTCGCCACAATTATCATTGGATCCATTATTAACATCCTCAGGAAATACTCGGGCAATCCCCTCTAATCCATTCGCAGTATCTCCTCCTCCAATAAGAATAGATAGATTAGAGTTACAATTAGCGGTAGGCGAGGTACTATCCGTAATAATAAGTACCGTTTCCCCGCAAGTTTCGTTACCACAGGCATCTTCGGTACAAGAAACAACGATGTGCTCACCAAGGGGTAACTGAACGACATCACTATCATCGAGGTCCCCACCCGCAAAAAAGAATTCTCCAAATGCCAAAACAGCATACGTCGTAAGCACTGCGGAGGAACAGCCATTGCCATCCGTCACCTCTGGCACAGGCACTGCAAAATGGGCAAAACAACTAAATGGAGAGGAAGAAATCCTTATCGTATCCATCAGGTTAAAAAAAACAGGCCCTACCTCGTCATCTACGGTCACCAACTGGGGAATCATCAGGCTACCCTCCGGGGCACACTCATCCTCCAGGCTCCACTGCCGCCGGTATTTATAGATTCCATCACACACCACAATCCTCGGTTCATCCACGTAGCTGGCGCCAAGATTCAGATAGCTGGAATCCAGCTCTACATAGCCTGCGGCCGTCAATAGCAGTGGCCTCCCTACGGCTGCTACCGAAGGGTTATCGTCAGGCCCTCCGACTTCGCCATCTACAGGAAAGTTTTCATCACATTGCACACTGGCCGAATAAGCAGGCCATTGCACATCTGCTAAAGTTGGCGAACGAAAAGAAATCAGTTGCTGGCAGCTGGTAGTAGCAGGGGTGCAATTTTCGTCTATCGTTTGCACCTCAAAAGTCCGGGTAATGGTCAGCCCTTCACAGGTCATTCCCTGACTAAGTTCATCGTTCAGGCGCACTACCATCGGGCCACAATCACCACTTACTGCTGGTAGCCCGGTGTAATTCAATTGTGCCAGGAAAGCATTGAGTTGCGCTTCATCACCTGCAAAAAAAGCAGCAAGCGTAGCCACTGTATCCAGGTTTCCTGCTTCGTCGACGATCCATTGCTGAGGGCTGGAAAACAGCACTTCACTCGTGTCCGTAAGCAGCAAATCAAACAACAGCGGATGTAATACTGGGGCATCGAACCCACTCAGCGTACCTGCTGTTTCGTGATAGGCCGTCACCTCCCAGCTTCCTGCCTCACCTACGAGTTCATTGGAGATCAACAAACTGTAAGTTTCGTTGGCACGCAAGTCAAAACTCAAATGTTCTTCTGGTAATGGCAAAACACCTGGTAGCGGTAATAAATAGCTTCTTTCGGCACTTTGCATCAAATGGCTACAAGGGTTATCAACATTGAAGCTACCTTGGGACAAACTAAAATTACCCGCAAAATCGGCGCCCATAAAAAAGGTATAAATCCCCGATACACTTGGTGTGAAGTTGACCACATCAAACTCATGCTCCCCCTCTGCAACTTGCAAGTAGGAAGAGAAACAACTGTAGTCCAGAAAATTAATGGTTGGATCCCCCAGCTCCAGCGATCCACTTATTCGTTGTAATCGCTTGGTTTTCATGACCTTCCCAGTCGCTGCCGGGCATACTACATCAAGCGGAGGCAGCATTGGCGCATCAGCCAGAGAAGAACTTCCAATAAATAAACTTGCGAACAGGAGGAGTAACGAGTGAGAGATCACTCTTGAAGAGTTGCGTCTTTTTTTCATTTTTGAGAGCTTAAAAAGTTAATGGGAATATTTCGCTATCAAAATACGAAACTTAAACCTTTTGCAAAGGATACATTATCAATTATTTGCAATTAAAACACCCTTCTATGTTCATCCTCTCCTTCTTTTGGGGCCGTGCCATTAGTAGCGTTGCTGCGCCGCCGCCACTACGGCACCAGGCTGTTCGCTCTTTCCGCTCCTTAGGGGTGGGTTTTACCCCCCCCTAAGAAGCGGAACCGCTGCCATCCCTCGGCCTTGCCCCCTCCGGGCCCCGCGCTCCGGCCTCACGGCCTGCGCACCGATTGCTACTTTTACACCTGTTTAGTCGGTGGGTTCGTTAATGGCACTCGAAGAGAAAAGAGAAAACAACTCGGACAAACCCGGACAAAATGGCCAAGCAGTTAATTAGGGAGTATTCATTGCTTATTTTTACCAAAATGAATACCTTAATAATGAGAAGCAACAGGCCGCTCTACCTATTTTGTTTCGCCTTGGTCGCTTTCTTAACATGCTGTGCCCTCGGTTGTAAGAAAAAGGCAACCGGACAACCGGACAACACGTTTTTCGAAACCCAGAATGCAGCTCATGGAGGCGACTATCTGGCGACCTATCCCCTGTCCAATGCAGATTCTTGCGTCGCACGACTAAAAGCCGAAGTGCCTGCCGATCTTCAACCTTGGGGCTGCCTAAGTATTTGGTACCACATGCCGAGAACCAACCCTGCTGTAAATTTTCGGCTCTTGGAGCTTTACGAAAAGAACTACCCGCATGATACGGTGTTTGCTTTTGCCCAAATGGTACGAGGTGAATTTTATGTAGACCTGGCCAAATTTGACTCTGCCCAGGTTTGTCTGGCGGATGCCCATGATCGGTATATCCGACTCCATCGCCCCTTAGATGCCAGCGATGCCACCTACCTGATGGCTCGTAGCTACTTGTATCAAAATAATTATGCGGATGCCCTCCAAGGCTATTTTGAAGTATTGGACTTACTTAATATTAATGACACTACTTTCTCCCATCGACGGGCTTATCTATATAGAGATATAGCTATCGCCTATGAACGCAGTGGCAACAAACCCCAAGAATTGTTCTGGTGGAAAAAGATGTGGAACGCAAACGCATCAAAACTGGATAACCCCGGGCGATTCAAAGCAGGAGTAGCATCTGGTCTCAGCTCTTATTATTTAAGGTCAGACCCTGATTCCAGTATCATTTGGACAAAAAAAGCGATTGAGCTTTTTAAAAAAGAGAATGAATCCTCCCCTCCACCTGCCAGGTTTATCTACTGGCTGGCAAGAGCTTATTTTATGAAAGGAGAATGTGAAATAGCACTCCCTTATTTCTTAGATGCCTACCAACGAAATCTACACAAAAGCAACCTTTTTAGCCATTACCAATATGGACTGGCACTTGGCGAATGTTATTTATGCTTAGAGAAATTAGACTCGGCAGAGATTTACCTTACGGAAACACTGGCCACACCTGACACAGGCAACTTAGCAAAGAGCTACGAACTACTGGGGGAACTTTATGCCAAAAAACAACGCTACCAAAAGGCATGGCTGGCAGAAAAAGAGAATTTTCGACTGACTAAAGCCAAAATCACCTCAGACAGGATAAAAGCAACTGCTAATGCAGATGCTCGCTTCCGATTGGCGCAAAAAGCTTATCAAATTGAGGCCTTGGAATCACAACACGAAATCACTCGCCAGAAAAATCTCATTGTATCCCTCCTTGCCTTACTTTCAATAGGCTTACTATTATTCCTCTATCAGAGACAACGTGTTAAACACCAATTGATAGAAAAGGAAAAAAACGCCTTAGAGCAAAAAAAACAATTAGCGGAAACCAACGAACGCCTGAAATCACAAGAATTACTTCTTGCGCAGAAAGACCTGGTAGAAACAAAGGCAGAACTCCACGCAACCATCGATATTCTATCACTTAAAGATCAAATAATAGAAGAACTACAACTGCGCATTACAGATGCGAATTCCCACTCAGCGAAGAATAACGATAGGACACCTGATAATCACTTAACCAGTATGAAGATACTGACTCCTGCCGATTGGGGGCGATTTCAGCGACGCTTCAATGAGCAATTGCCTGATATTATCCCAAAAATGAAATTGGACTTCCCTAATTTAACATCCGCTGAAACTCGTCTATTTTTACTCATCAAATTAGGCTTTGAAACGTCTGAGATATCAGAAACGCTGGGCATTGCCCGAGATAGTGTTTGGCGTAGTCGACATCGACTGAGTAAAAAATTAAATCTACCTGACACCAGCACGCTAGATACCTTCATCAGCACATTCTAATGTGCTATACCCGTTACTAGGTTCTCCTTGGGGGGAGAAAAAAAAGAACCAGTCATTACGCCTAAACATAGTGACTGATTCTTGAATGCAAAGTGGTTTGGTAAAGGGTTGTAGCTTGTGAAGCCAATACTATCAGGCCCTTAAATGCTTCTTTTCAACCTGACAAACCGGAAGTAATTTTCATCTGTAATTTCCGCTGAAAAGAGCGTGTTACACTACTGTAAAAGTCAGTACTTACAACTTTTGTGTTTATTGTTTGGGTTAAAAAGCAATGCAACAACGCTATGCTACAAAAGAACAGCTATCTTTCAAAAATCCATCCTTTTTGGACTAGGACAAACACCGGACAAAACCAAAATCGTGTTAAGTTCAAGGCAAGTTCATGAATTTTCCTTGAACTTTGATTGGTGGCCCCTCCTATGGTGCCAACCGCTCGCGCAACCATTCTCCATCCACCAACCGGTAGCGGATACGATCATGCAGGCGGCTGCTCCTCCCTTGCCAGAATTCAAAGCAGTCGGGAATAAGGCGAAAGCCACCCCAGTTGTTTGGCAAGGGTAATTTTTCCTGATCAGCATAAGCCTCTTCCAATTGAATAACTTTATTTTTCAGGATTTCACGGTCAGAAATGACCTGACTTTGTGGAGATGCTGTAGCTCCTATTTGTGACCCCTTTGGACGAGACTGAAAATAGTCGCGCGAGGATGTTTCGCTAATTTTTTCAACAGTACCTTCAACTCTTACCTGCCGCTGCTGGGCATCCCAGAAAAAAACGAGACTGGCGACAGGGTTAGCTACCAAATCCTGCCCTTTTTGGCTATCATAATTGGTATAAAACAGCAAGCCATGCTCGTCTACATGCTTGAGTAACACGATCCTTGCTTTAGGCCGGCCATTTGCAGCAATCGTTGCCAGCGTCATGGCGTTAGGCTCTCGTACCTCCGATTCCTGAGCGGCAGCAAACCACTGTTTAAATTGATCGAACGGACTAGGGCAAGTATCTTCAATGGAAAGTTCATCCTTATTGTAGTCCTCTCGAAGATCTCCTAAATCTAATAGCATAGTCTAATGTTTTACTTTCTTCCTTTAAAACACCTCTGAATCTATGAAGTTTAGGGGCATAAAAAAACCCCATCAAAGGACGGGGTTCGAAACAAACACTATGAACAACACAAATTCTTAAGAGGATGAAAAAAATCCCCCAACCAAGGGGGGATTCTAACTATGAACAAACACTCACCCAATTGTATTTTGGACGGTAATTAAACCGTATTAATCTTTCTTATAACACAAATTAAAGCCCATAACGCTTCTATAATACTACATAAAACACAACAAATGTGACATAGTAAACGGCAATAATGGGCAAAAAAAAGCTGGAAACTTACGTTTCCAGCGGAAAATCATATCACATGAAAAAAATTACATCTTTATATTCACTCTCAAATAGAGGAAAATTTTGCAGTTCATTTGTAACCTTGGAGACCAAGTGATTACAATGCAAACATATATTTTTTTTCTTATACTTCCTAGGTTAAGTGGGCTTTTTTTTGAAAAAACGGAATTTACTCAACCCTAAATAAACAGGACACCAACAAAGTATCTTGCTATATATGAAAAGTGATGAAAAAAAAGGTGTCACAAAAATTCTCACTCTGTTGATGCGTTCTTTACATTCTTTTTCGGCCCGAATACACTATTTATCCATAAACGGGAGCGATATGCCAGCCAGTACATAACCGGAATAACGACCAATGTAAGGAATGTAGCAAAAGTCAAGCCATAGATAACCGTCCAAGCCATCGGTCCCCAAAATGCCTGATTATCTCCACCAATAAATATTTGTGGGTCCCAATCAGTAATCAATGAGAAGAAGTCAAAGTTAAAACCTATCGCAAGTGGTACCAAACCAAGAACCGTTGTAATTGCGGTTAATAACACGGGACGCAAACGTGTAGCTCCTGCCTTGATAATACTATCTCGTACATCCTTTGCATCCAATTCGTACATGCTCTTCAGCCCCTTGGCTTCGATCTTTTTGCTTATCAAAAGAATGATATAATCAATCAAGACAATAGCATTGTTCACGACCACTCCGGCAAGGGAAATAATCCCCACACCAGTAAAGACTATTGAGATATCCTGTAGGAAAATAGCATACCCAAGGAATACACCAATTGTACTAAACAAAACAGAAAGGATAATAATAAAGGGCGCCGTAATACTATTGAACTGAGCAACAAGAATGATAAAGATAAAGAACAGCGCTGCCAAAAAGGCCCCACTCAAAAACTCCGTATCTTCTGCCTGTTGCTGCTGCTCACCGGTAAACTCGTAGGTAAACCCAGAGGGCATATCAAACTGTCCCAGAGCCTCATCGATCTGACCAACAATCTCGTTGGCATTATAGCCATCACGAACGTTAGAAAAGATAGTTACTACCCTATCCAGATCTTTCCGCTTAATAGACGAATAAGTACTAGAGTATTCCATCTCTGCAACGGCTGAAATAGGCACTTGCACGATCTGGCCATTACCCGGATTCCGGAAAGTAACCTTCTGATTCATCAGGTCATCAATACTAGACCTGGAGTCCTCGTTTAGCCTCACAAAAATCGGGTAATCCTCTTCTCCCAATTTGTACTTGCTTACCTCCTTACCAAATAAAGCCGTACGAATAGTAGAGGCCACATTGTAAGTAGAGATACCGTAACGACGGGCAGCTTCACGGTCAACTGTAATGATCAACTCTGGCTTACCGATTTTTACATCTGCCTGTAGTTTCTCGATACCCGGAATTCCTTGCTGGTTGATGTATGCAATGACCTCCTCCGAAAGGATTGCTAGTTGGTCAATATCCTCGCCTTGCAATTCCAAGTTAATAGGCTTACCTGTTGGTGGGCCATCGGCATTTTTATCTACTGAAACAGCTACTCCTGCAGTACCACCAGTAACTTCACGAATTTCTTCCATGATCTTAAAAGTAGAAACATCACCACGCTCACGAGCCGGCACAAAAGAAACCGTCAAGCGGGCACGATTTGGCGAAGATCCCGGTTCTGGCGGACCATTAGGGTCGGCGGTGTCTTCCCCTATTTGGGTAAGGATCGACTGCACAACATCTCCGTAAGGTTCCACCACTTGTGTGATCTTCTCTTCCAGTTCTGCTACTACCCTATTGGTTTTTTCAATATCCGTCCCAAGTGGCAGCTCCACAAAAGCATTGACATACAAAGGATCTGAACTTGGGAACAAGTCTACCTTGGGTTGTCGAATACCCAGCAAAACCAATGATAAAACGAGTAGTACAAAGGTTCCCACAAAAATCTGCCACGGCCGCTCTAGGGCCCATTTCACGAAGTGATCGTAGGCCGTCTCCAAGCGAGGCAAGAAATTATTTTGAAAACGCAATGCAGAAGGACGAAAAACAAAGAAATGCAGAAGACTTACAACCGTTGCAATCAGCATAATATTGAATAGCCAACCTGCTCCTGCCAATAGTCCTAACACACCAATGAGCATCATTCCTCCTGCAAAGATCAGTACGTTTCGGTTTTTACGCCGACGTTCTTCCCTGGTTCCTGCTATCTCTTCCATCTTCATAAAAGTGGCTGAAAACACAGGATTAATCACCAGTGCTACAAACAAAGAACTGGTAAGAACAATGATGAGCGTAATCGGCAGGTATTTCATAAAACTACCTACCAACCCTGGCCAAAAGGCAATCGGTACAAAAGCAGCTAAAGTCGTAGCCGTTGAAGCAATAATAGGTAAAGCAACCTCTCCTGCCCCCTTCTTGGAAGCCTCCATCAAGGAATGCCCTTCCTGAACGTAGCGATAGATGTTTTCAATGACCACAATACCATTGTCCACCAAGAGTCCGAGGGCCAAAATCAAGGCAAAAAGCACCACGATGTTTAGCGTCACGCCACTCATGTAGATAAACAAAATCCCCATCAGCATACTCAACGGAATAGCGATACCTACAAAGAGGGCATTACGTAACCCGAGGAAGAACAAAAGGATCAAGGTCACCAGGATAACACCAGAGATAATACTATTCTCCAGGTTGGCTACCTGCTCACGGGTATTATCCGACTGGTCGTTGAATAAGCTAATATTCAAATCCGAGGGCAATGCATCAACCTGTGCTTCTGCAATGATGGCCTTGAGGTTATCTGCGGCAGACAGCAAGTTCTTTCCCTGTTTCTTGATCACATTTAGTGACACCACCGGGTTGCCATCAGCACGAGCGATACTGGTTCGCTCTTTGTAGCCGAAGGTCACCGTTGCAATGTCCTTGAGGTAGATAGGGCGAAGGTTTTCACTCTTCACAATCATATCTTCTATTTCCTCTACTGACTTGAACTCCCCAACGACCCTTACTGCTCTACGGAATTCATTGCGAACGATTTCACCGCTTGAAAGCGTGAGGTTCTCCGAAGCAATAGCGTTTTCAATATCTGTGAAACTCACCTGAGTGCTCTCCATGCGGCGTAAATCCACATCAATCTTCACCTCGCGTTCTCGGTCGCCTTTGATTTCAGCACGAGCTACTTCATCAAGGGTTTCAATTTCATCCTGTAGGTATTCCGCGTAGTTGATCAATTCATCCAGCTCATACTCTCCGGAGATATTGACGGTAACAATAGGAATTTCGGCCAGATTAATGTCCATCACGGTAGGATCCTGATCCAAATCAGAAGGCAACTCCTGCTTTGCAATATCTACAGCATCCTTTACTTTGCGGACGGCTTCGTCAATGTCTTCACCACTGTTAAACTCAACGGTGATCACCGAAAAATCCTGAATAGAGGTGGATCGAATTGTTTTCACACCATCCACCGACTGTAATTCCTTCTCCAGTTCACGGGTTACCAAACTTTCGATATCCTTTGCAGAGTTACCAAAGTAAGGGGTATTAACATAAACCTGAGGAAACTGTACCTCCGGAAATTGCTCTTTAGGAACAGCAGAATAACTGCGCAATCCAAAAAGCAAAATCATAAAGGCCAGAATAAAAATACTGGTTGCATTATCAACGGCCAGTTCCGTTAGCCCAAACGAGCGGTATTCTTTATTCTTAGCCATTATTAGCCGGTTGATTTATTTTAATGAGTTGACCATCAGTAAGGTCACGTGAACCTTCTGTAATCAATTGTTCGCCACCAATAAGGCCTTCTGTAATGATGACATTGCCGTCGTAAGACTCCCCTATTTTCACATAGTGCTTACGGGCAATCATACCTCCGTCTTCATTTTCATCGAGGACAAATACGAAGCGCTTGCCACCTACTTCTTGCTGCACCCAATCCATAGAGATTGTTACGACATCTTCAGCAACAAACTCCTTGATTTTCATTTCCGCCAGCAGATTAGGCTTCAAATCAGGGTTAGTAGGCAGCTTTACTTCTACCTTGAAGGTACGGTTAGCAGGGTCAACGGTTTTGCCAATAAGGCTTACTGGTAGCGTCTGTTCTATACCCAAAGCCGGTACTGCAACCTCTACTTTCTCCCCACGGCTTACCGAGCGGATATAATTTTCTGGCACATCAGCGGCCAACTTAAGTTCGCTGGTATTGAGAATTTGAATAATCGGTACGCCAGGGCCCGCCAATTCTCCAGACTGTAATACAACGCGTTCCACCACTCCGGAAATCGGAGCATAAACTTTGTTTTTCGACAACTGAAGGTCTAGGGTACTCAGGCTTTTTTCCAATCGCTCTTTGTTGTTCTTTGCCTGAAGGAACTGAATCTCCGAGCCAATGTTCTGGTCCCAGAGGCGTCTCTGTCTCTCAAAAACATCAACAGCCAAGCTTAGTGTTGTTTCCAACTCTTCTCGTTGTTTCTGATAGCCTTCTACATCTAAAACAGCGATCAGTTGACCACGGCGAACGGTTTGCCCTTCTTTTGCCTCAAGTTGCAAAATGCGCCCACCTATTTCGGCGGTAACGTCAGTCAAATCTTCTGCCGTAACACTGCCCTGAAGGACAACATAACTGGCAAAGTCGCTTTTGGCTACCTTTGTAGTAGCTACTAAAATGCCGGCATCCTGGCTTTCTGGATCCTGGGCAGCAATAGCATCTTCCAGGGTTTTGATCTCATCACTTAAACCTTTCAGTGCGATACGCTTCTCCCGAAGAAGGGTTTTCTTTTCGTCTAAGCTGGCGGGGAGTTCTCCCTCTGGCGCTTCTGCCTGACAGCTGGCAAAGATCAGCGCCAGCATCATAAATGGAATGAAAAATTTCATAAGGTATGCTAGTTAGCAGGTTGATATTTTAATGTTAGTATTGCGCAAAAAATAAATTGAGGCTTAGTTTTCGCCCAGTGCTTCTTCGAGCGCCACCTTGGCTTGCAGAACATCATAGATGGCCTGCAGACGATTGGTCTGAGAGGTGTAGAGCGCTTGTTCCGCTTGGTTGACTTCCAAACTGGAACCCACACCTTCCCGGTACTTCACCTGGGTGGTATCGTAGATGCGTTGCGCAAGCGCAAGGTTATCTTCTCTGTCTTTTAGTCGTTCCTGAGAGCTCAAGTAAGTAGCACGAGCATTTTCCACCTCCAGGTCAATAAGCCGTTGTACGGTTGAACGCTGTACTTGTACCTGCTGGCGAGTAATAGTTGCCCGATCGATTTGTGAACGTTTGAATCCACCATCGTAAATAGGAACATTCAAAGTAAGGCCTACAAAACCAGTAGGTGCCCAGAAACCACTTTTGAAATCATTGCCTTGGTACTGGTACTGATAACCTGCAAAGCCACGAAGGCTAGGAAGGTAACCGGTCTTAAAATTCTCGATATTGTAATCACTCAGCGCTATGGCCTGGTCCAGAAGGTTAATTTCCGGGCGACGGGTATAATTGACAGTCATCGTCAGCATTTCCGCGTTATCTTCCGCCAACATAGCTTCCATATCATCGCCGATTGTGAGCGCTTGCCCGGCAGGATAATTGATGGTAAACTTGAGCGCCCGCAAAGCATTCTCATACTGGCGATCCAAGGCATCACGTTCGGTCCGCAGATTAGCTAACGAAAGCGCCAGACGGTCAACATCCAACTGCTCAGCAAAACCAGCTTCGTAAATCTGCTGGGTTTCTTCATAGAGGTCTTCCAGGTTCGCCAAGTTCTTGTCCAGTTGCGCTAAATTGGATTGCAACAAAAGTACTGGCAAGTATACATCACGCACCTGTTGGCGTACCTGACGCTGGCGGTCTACCAACTCTAGTTGTGCATAGGTACGAGCAGCACGAGCAGCCTTAAGTGCGACGAAATAGGCCGCATCGAAGATCATTGCATCCAGATTGACGCCTGCTGTCAAGTTGTTTTTTAATACAAAAGAAACCTCCTGTGGCTCGCCCCCCGTAAACTCGGCAGGTAAAGGCACAACAGGTACTTCGAAATAACGCTGGTAGGTACCACTACCACTCACTTGTGGCAAACCAGTAGACTTACTTTGCAAAATTTGAGCTTCTGCATCCTGAACTTTCAATTGAGCATCCAGCATTTCCGGGCTGTTCGCCAGCGCATAATCGATCAATTGATCCATGCTCATCTCAGCAGATTGGCTCCAACCGGTTTGCAACATGGTCATCAGCGTGCAAAGGAGAACGACACGCAATGGGTGATTCATGAATTGTTAGTTATATAGTGGTATGCCTAAAACAAGCCACTTGATTGATAAAATGATTACTAAATTTTTTCTTCATCCTCATCCCCCAGGTATTCCCGCACAACTTGCATTCCTTTTTCTGATGCAACCCCGTGGATATGGTATACAAATAGTTGACTAACCAGATCCTCCAAGCGGTGCTCTTTTACCGAGAAGTATTCATTATGTGCTAAGCGAGTAGCCATGCCTACAAAAAATTTGGCAACCAAGGCCACTTTAGTACTCCGTCGATACAAGCCCTCTTCTATCCCCCTAGTCAGGTTTTCCTGAATAAAGTGAGTAAAAAAGGTCATGTGCAAATGATCCAGCTCTCGATGAACATCCTGGTAGTATTTTTCCAAATCATAGCGAGATGTTGGAGAAACCTTGCTTAACCGACTGATCATAAAACGTGCTACCTCTACCATCTCCTCAATCGCATTAGCAGATTTCTTCCGCATCACTTCAATCTCATGCCGTTCAACCAATGATCGTTCAACAAATATCTGCCGAATCAAATCCGACTTGTTTTCAACCTGCTGGTATAAAGTCTTTTTGGAAACGCCAAGTTCCCGGGCAATATCATCCATGCTCACACTACGTATGCCGTAGCGCATGAACAATTCCTCCGATTTCGTTATTATCTGCTGTTTTATCATGCTTTGATTAGCCGCTCTCCCCTATTGAGCTTGAGAATTTAACACTTTAGTGTTGTTGGGAATTCAAGCAATGGACTACTCTTTCCATCCGCAAAGAAACGCAGGAAACTTTAAAGTAGTTTAAAGTTTCCTGCGTTTTTTTACTAACAATTTCAAACCTTCGATAAATAAGCTCAGAATAGCGACAAGCAAAATAATCTACCGTATTTAGCCACAAGAGGGATACGAAAAAAGAGGGAGTATTTATGGTATTTGGGGCCGTGCCATTGTTCCTCGATACTAGGGTGCCTGCCGCTCTGCTCCAATGGATTATAGACTTGCTGTTCTTTGAGTTCAAAAGAATAGTGAGCCAACCACCAACCTCTTATAAATTGCGATAGTCATATTACCACAACATAGCATAGTCAGTTGTCTATCTTCCGATATTTTTGAACGGCCCTCTGGTTAAAAAGAATGAGGATTATTCATATTTTTACTAAAATTCAAAAAATCACCGGATAAATTCATTACATCATGAAGTTTAAATTCATTCAGTTAATTGAGCTTTCCTTCTATTTATTAGGATTATACTTGTGTTTAGTCTGGGCAAAATGGGTTACTCGTCCAAATTGGATTCAAGAAGACATTGAGCCCATTTATGCAACCTTAGGAGTAATTGGTATGATATGTGCCTTTATTTGGAGGTTCAAAAACACTGATGATAACAGCGGTATTATTAAACGTTTCAATAATATTGTAAGAGGCAATTGGATAAATTTGAAGGGAGATTTCCACGTCGGAAACATTGGAGAAAACACCGACAAAACGGAAGGTGAAAATAATGTGGTAGAAAATAATATTATTAACGCTAATAAATTCCGGGTAGGCGACAAAAATGAGTGATCAAAAAAATATTGTTAAGTATAATACAATACGTGTCACCGGTGACATGCAAGTTGGTGATATCTATAATTTCATCAATAAAGAAGCAGAAAATGCATTTGTGATAATTATTGTTGCAATGACTCAAGATGATTTCTCGACTTTACTCGATGAAAAAATGACCTCCTTTAAAATCGAAGAACGAAGAGTTTTGTATCAAAAGGACGAGTGTGATGATGACGAGGATTTAAAAGACTTCTATAATTCTTGTTTCAAAGATGTCGTTTCAAAAGATTACTATCATGATACTACATTAGAATGGAAGCCTTTTCGTGGAAAAAAACCATCCGCTCTAAATATTAATGAAATACTAACCAATATTTTTTCAAAACGAACGACTAAAGTACGATGCTTATATTTAGAAAGTGATCTCCCCCTCTCTAAACTAATTAAAGATGATCATGACATAGAAACATTTATTGATATAAGTGAAAAAGCAGTTTTAATATTTGATCCAATATCATTATCACATCAAGTACATAGGGAGTTCATTGAAGAAATTGGGAATATTCCAATTGGAGGCGTGATTTCGCCTACCTGTTCCTATTTACCAAAAAACATTCAGCATTTTTCGAAATTATTTTCAAAGCGGATAGTTTACAAATGGCATATAGATGCAAAAAAACCTGATGCTCCATTTTACTTTCAGGTTCCAGATAAAGATAATTTTCAAAAAAACATTTTAACTCTTTGTATGCAGTTAGGTCATAATATCCAAGTAGACATTTTCAAAGGAAGTAAAAACATCACTAACAATACAAGACATTTAGGATAATGATAGTTTCATTTTATTCATACAAAGGAGGGGTGGGAAGAACTCAACTTTTAGCTAATATCGCAAGTTGCCTTTGCTTTGAATTCCACCAGAAAGTTTTATTAATAGATTGGGATTTAGAAGCACCAGGTCTACCTTTCTTTTTTAATAACACAAACCCTGATCAAGATGGGTTAATTGATTTGTTTACAGATTATCTTCTTTTTGTAAAAGAATCATCAGACATTGACAAAAACACTATTCCATCTTTCAGTGAAAAATATATTCAGAAATGCCTTACATCAAATGAAGGCACTATAGATCTAGTTTCTGCTGGAAAAAAAACTGAATACACCCAAAAGTTATATGATTTTGACTGGAATGAATTCTACGACATTTATGATGGCAAGAACTATATTGAATGGTTAAAGGAAGGCTTAAAATCAAAGTATGATTACATTCTTATTGATAGTCGTACAGGTATTAGTAATTACAGTGGTATTCCTAATATACAAATGCCTGACATCAATGTTATGGTAGTTGCTCCTACTCAACAAAATTTTGAGGGTAGCTTGAGAATTGCTAAATCAATAAGGGAATCTGATTATGTTTCACAAGGATATAGAAAATCAATTATAATACCAATACTCTCAAGAATAGATCCTTTTATTATTGAAAGAGTTAATGAATGGACTCAAAAATTCAAAGACGACTTTGAGGAGTTGTACACGCCTCTGTTTAACATAATGGGTAAGTTCGGCGAGGCTTATTTAAAGAAGGACACATATATTAATGATACTTTTATAGAATATAACAGTGGCTTATCATTTGGGGAAAATTTACTTTTCCCAGTAGACAAAGCCAAAGAAAGTCCAGTCAAAGGATTCACTTCTAAAATCAGAAAAGTAGCAGAAATAATTTCAAATGTCAAAAAACCTGTTCTTTTTGATAACACAAAAAACAGTAACCTTACATATCATATAAATTCGACCGGTGAAATTTATTTTAAAGAAAGAGTATATGCAATTGACAGAGACCTTCAAAAAATTATTTTATTTCTTAGCATAAAAAAAACAGAAAGCCCTGAAAAATACACACTTAATTTAGGTTTAAAAAGTACCGAATCTAGGCTGAGTGTGCTAGGAGCAGTAGGTGAGAATCTTTTAAAAAAGGATATTAATATTTCTATAAGTAGAAATCTATTTGATGACATAACTGACTTTCAAAATTTTCGCCGTAGCCTCGATACCCAAATCTATTACCATGGTATTAGTACACCTTATAATAACAAAATTCATCCTTCCGAGACTAAAATAGCGAAACAGATTTTTCAAACTTTCTTTATAAAAGAAATAAAAAAAGCTTGCGCTGATTTCATCCGACTCCTCGAAGAACAACGCATCGACGAATTGCTGCTGGCCATTTCTGCCGACGATGACGCGATCATCAACGTGCCCTTTGAAATGGCCTTGCCCAAGCTATTTTCCGTCAAACTGGGCATAACCAAAAAGAGCCTCACCAGTAATCATTTTGGCCTCGTACGCACGAAAGCCAACTCGCTCGAAGCCTTCCGCATGCAAGGCAAGCACGCCACCGCCGCCCCACTGAAGATGCTGTTTATCACTGTACTCCCTGAAGACCTGGACGAACGGAGTAAAATGCTGCAAATCGAAGAAGAGCAAACCCGCCTCATTCAAGCCATTGGTGCCCTGGAAGCCACCGGCGACCAGCAACCGAAAATTGTGATCGAGTTTCTGGACAATGCCTCCCTNNGGACAAAACTCTCCGCGCCCGCCAACACGATATCGTACACATCAGTGGAACAAAGGCTTACCACACAAAGAAAAAAAAGGGAGCTCTCTATTTCGAAAACGAAGGCGGCGACGAAGAACAAGTCTCTGGTACAAGCTTGGCCGAAACGCTACGAGAGCACGCCTGCGTCAAACTCCTGATTTTGAGTGCCAGCGAAACGGCCATTGCCGGCAGCGAAGGCGGCGTGACGGAACAAGCAGCAGCCTACGGCCTGCCCAGCATCGTGGCCATGCGTTTTGCCGTGACCGACGAAGGAGCCAAGGTGTTTACCACCGAATTGTATACCCAGCTGGCCAAAGGCTTGTCACTCACCCGCGCCCTGGCCTACGCCCGCGAGGCACTGCACCGCGACATCGTGTTGCGCAGAGAAACAGCCCCACAAATTCTGCACATCGCCGAATGGTTTACACCCGTGGTATACCAGAATCAATGGGTAGGGCCTTTGATCGACAAAGCTCAGCCCTACCAGCTGCCCGAGTATTTTCACCCCCGCAGCAGCTTTCTCAAAACCAAGCAGTCGCGGCTGATTGGGGAAGGGTTTATTGGTCGCAAACGCTACCTGATCCAGCTGCGCCAAGCCTTCCGGGCGGGGCGGCACGTTTGTTTACACGGCCTAGGTGGCCTGGGTAAAACCACGTTAGCGGAAGCCTTTGCCCATAATTACGATAACCATAGCCATAGCATCATCATCTTCAGAAATGGCCATCAGATCAATGAGGCGCACATTCTGACCGACCTTGCCAAACGTTTTGCCAACGCTAAGCCGGAGTTGGCAGAGTCTGTGCAGCAGACAATAGACAACCCGAAAATACCTCCTCAGGACAAGCTCCAATTGCTGATCGACAACTACCTCCAAGGACGAAAAACCATATTGATCTTCGATAATGTAGAGGATGTACAAACCGAAGAGGGGGAGATTGGAAGCGAGTCTTTACTGACCTTTTTAAAGCACTTGTGTAAAAATACTCCTGTGAATTGCCACCTCCTGTTCACTACCCGCTACAAAATAGAGAATCTGGCAGAGGAGGTCGAACATCTTGCTCTAGACAAAATGAGTTATGCAGAGCAATACCGCCTGCTCAATTACTCCAAAGTACTTCGTAATATACCACTCATCCACCGAGAAGAGGTATACCGGCGTCTCGACGGCCACCCTCGAGGTTACGAGTACTTGGAGGCTTTACTGAAAAAGGAAAAGACCTTCCAATGGGCACTAGTCAACCAAGCCGAAGCCGACGTATTTGAAAGTCTTCTACTTGCAAAGGCTTATGAGTGCTTAACCAAGCAAGAAAAAGCCATTTTTCGAATCGCTTCTATTTTTATTACACGTACACCATTAACTGCTTTAGCGGCTGTAAGTGGTCAAGATGAAATAAGCTTAATTCCAGTTTTAGAAGCCTTACAAGACTGGTCATTATGCTTTTTCGAAAAAGAAAATCGCTTTGAAGTACATCGGTTAACACGAGAGTGGATGAAGCATAACATTATTCCTCCTACGGAAATAAAAGTTAGAGCCTTACAAGCAGGGGAATATTTCACAAGGCAATCTACATTGAATGACCAAATTTTAGCACGAGACTATTTCGAAATAGCCGAAGCCTGGGGACAGTTTGCTCAAACCTCTTTTACTATACAAAATCATTACCAACTCATCGGACTTTATCCGCAGGCTCTTGAATTAAATCAAACCGTATTAGAGAAAAATACAGAAGAGAAATTTATTTCTACAGCACTTTTCAACCAAGGAGTTATTTTGAAATTATTTGGTCAATATGACCAAGCATTAGCATTATATAAACAAGCCTTGACAATTGATAAAAAAATCGGTGACCGCAAAGGCGAGAGTGCTACTTTGAATAATTTAGCAACAATTGCTCATGCCAAGGGCGATTATGATACGGCCTTGCGTTTTTTGGAACAAAGCCTTACAATAACTCAAGAAATCGGCGACCGTAAAGGCGAAAGTGCTACCCTAAATAACTTAGGAACAACTGCTCACACTAAAGGTGATTATAATACTGCTTTAAATTATTTAGAACAATCCTTAGTAATTAAGCGACAAATTGGTGATCGCCAAGGGGAAGGCGTTATTTTAAATAATATAAGTCAAATCAATGACGCTAAGGGTGATTACGACAATGCTTTGCGATATTTAGAACAGAGTTTATCTATTAGACAACAAATTGGTGACAGGAAAGGAGAAGGCGCCACATTGAACAATATCAGCCAAATTTATAATGCCAAAGGTGAATACGATACTTCTTTAAGTTATTTAGAAAAAAGTTTAAAAATCCTGCAGCTAATCGGTGATAGGAAAGGTGAGGGGACCACTCTGAATAATTTAGCAACAACTGCCTATGCAAAAGGTGAATACGATAAGGCTTTGCAGTATTTAAACCAAAGTTTAAAGATCCAAAAACAAATCGGCGACCTGCAAGGCGAGGGGACCACTCTAAATAATATCAGTCAAATTTATAATGCCAAAGGCGAATACGACAAGGCTATACAAAATTTGGAACAAAGTTTGGAGATAACCCATCAAATTGGAGATATGCCAGGTATAGCAACTACATTAAACAACATGGGAGGACTGTATTTTGACCAAGCAAATTACGAAGATGCTATTCCTCTTTTAGTACAGGCTTACCAAATTAACCAACAAATTGGCTTACCTAATGCAGATGTTACAGCGAGGTACTTACAGGCAATCATCGAACACATTGGGGAGGCTAGATTTCAGGAGATTATATCAGGCACAGACTAGGATTTTTGGGATTTGAGGATTATGGGATTTGGTGGCTACAACTTTTAGGCACAGCGTCTTTTTTTGCCACAGAAACACAAATACACGAAATAGCACAGAAGGGTTTTTTAGTGCGTTTTAGTGGTTTAGTGGTTATGGACCTCGTCATAAAAAAGGACAGTTAAAAATGTCAGACTGATTATTATTTTTAATCATCAAAACATTATTTATGTCCAAGCTAAGAAAAAAATACACGAAGGCAGAGAAGCTGGAAATTGTTAAACTGTCGCTATCTGACGATGTCCAAGTTACTGATTTAGCAGAACGCTTCGGTGTAGTAGCGAATACTATTTACAACTGGCGTAGTCGATACTACAAAGAGCATGGTATTGCCAGTGGAGGTCAGGGTGTCAAGAAACTCAGTGAGGAAGAGCAACAAATCGCTGATCTTAAAAAGCAACTTCGTGAAGCCCACTTAGAGCGTGACATCTTAAAAAAGGCCATCAGCATCTTCTCCAAGAGCGACGGCAAATTTACCGGTTCATAAAGGAGCATACCGGTGAATTTCCCGTTGGGAAGATGTGTGAGGTTTTTAGTGTTAGCCATAGCGGCTATTACCGTTGGATCAAAGCGGATGGAGAGGAAGAGGATAAGCCTGATACGCTAGATGATACCATTCGTTCAAGTTTCCAAGCGAGTCGACATACTTATGGGAGTCCGCGCATTGTACTAGACTTAAAACAGCAAGGAATTGAGGTATCGGCTTCAACGTTACGTTCAATGAGGATGCAAGTAGAGCAAGAACTGGAAATGCACCTCAGAACTTGAATATTATGCGCAAGATGGCGTTACAGCGAATTAAACAAGATGACTCAAAACTGAGTCAGAAAAAACGACGATTCAAGGCATCGTTGACTATCGATTATCTTAACCATCTACTCAATATCTGATTTTGGTGCGTTTGCCCTATTTTTAAATCGTATGAGCAATCCTACTCCGTCATCTTTGATTATATTGATGGCTGGTACAATACTCGTCGTATACATACTGTGATAGGAGGCATTGCTCCCGATCAGGTAATTTGCCAAAATCAGGCAGTCTGACATTTTTAACTGTCCTTTTTTATGACGAGGTCCACTACTACTTTCATCAACTTTAAACAACAGTATGGCAATTTTAGAAAAAGCAATCGACTACGTCGTCGGAATCGTTACCGAAAATGAGGAGGTGAAGAAATTCCCCAAGGATTTTGTCACGGCATCTATGCAATGGATACGGACTTGGTTTTTGATCGATGACCCTAAGACGGAAGCCAAGCTCACCGACCCCAAGCGGAGCGAGGAGAGCAAAAAGACCCTCGTGGAGTCGAAGCTGGAGGACTTGAATGAGAACCCACAGTTTGTAAAAGAGCTGACCGAGCGGCTCGCCGCCTTTGAGCAGCAACGTGCCCGCATCAAAAATGTGGTAACTGATTCGGATATCAAGGTAGATGGCAGTGTCCATATCGGCGATCAAGGCAACTCCTCTGGCGATAACTATGATGAGAAGAACATCATCAAAGGCAGTACCATCACTGCCGGAGGTGATTTCCGTGTGGGGGACGATGTCATTACCGGCAATCAAAATGTGCAGATCGTCCACAATTATTTGGGTGGTAATAAAAAGCAGGTAAAGGCTGCTGCGGGTACGGATATAAAATCGGAGCTAAAAGCCCTGCTGGCTAAAGAGAAAGCTGGCGAAGTCATAGAACGCCTCTTGGACCTGACCGAAGGCCAAGACGATTCGTTGAATAACAGTGTATTGTTGACTTCTGCTCGCCTTAATCGTATCAATAAGAAGGAACACGATGGGGTTATCAGCAGCTCAGATGCAAATGTGGAGCGCAATAAAATCAATAGTGCCTTAACGAGCTTTGTTGATGATTTGGAGGTGTAAAATAGTGCGGGGTGCGGTTTTCTGTGCGGAGTGCGGTGGGTGCTTGGTGCAAGACACACTTTTGGTGCGGCGTGCGAGGTGCGGCCTGAATGTACAATCGCACTGGTACGATTAGGGTGCGGTTTTCTGTGCGAGGTGCGGAGTGCGGTGAGTGCGAAAGCTAGGGTACGGTACGCTAAATACTTCCGAACTCCCACTTTCGACTTCCGACTTTGAGTGCGGGGTATGGGGTCAAATTTTGGGTTTCGTTCCTTCTGGCGGTTCAGGGCTTGTCCTCCTCCGTCCTCGCGGACACCTCCTCCGAAGGAGGACAAGTAGGTTGCTTAGGGGTGGATCGAATTTTGACGGTATTTAGCACCTGCCAATGCTTCCTCACATCTTACAAAATAGGAGCGCAAGGTAGCGCCTGAAGCTCGGCGGACGGAGGAGCAGGACAAAGGATAGACGGAAGCGCAGCGACCAGATAGCCTGGTGCCGAGGAACGAAGGCATGGCCCCAAAGCAACAATTAAGAACACCTACCGTATACCAAAAGCGGCATTGATCGATGACCAATGCCGCTGAAAATTTTTAGGCACAAACCGGAGTCTGTTAGGCTTTCAATAAGCTACCCGATGTGGAATGGGATTTACTTAGTTTTTGTGCTTACCAATCTACCCTGAACTCCATGAACAATAACAAGCGCCAATTTTAGAAACGATTTATAGTGTTTCCCAATAGGCTGATACAAAAGTGAAGTAAAAATCACGAATAATAACGTACCTTTATTCATATTTCTGGAACAGAAAAAACACCAACTGATCTACAACTCACTCTTTATCAGTTTTTTAATATAAAAATACACCTCGTTTTCTGAATTATATTATTTCTTTATGCAAGACAGTAAACTCATAAAAAACATCAGCGACCTGCCTGCCAAGGCTCGCCAGCGATTTAAAGTCTATGTTAATTCTCCTTATTTCAATCAACACGAGAAGACCATAGTACTACTAGATTACATTTATAAATACCTAGGCACCAACAAAAAGAAACTTGCCAGAGAAGTTGTTTTCAAGAAGCTTTTTCCAGGAGAGACCTATTCAGAGCAGTTGCTCTTCAATACCATGTCTAGCCTTAAAAAATTACTCCACGGATTTTTGGCACAACAACGCTACGAAGAACAGGATTTTGTTGAAGACTTATTTCTGCTGGAGTCCACCTATTATAATAATCAATTTGATCTACTCAAAAACAGAGCGAAACAACTGGATCGAAAGATGAACAAGCATCCCTACCAGGATGCCCAGCATTATTATACGCAGTTCAAGTATCTTAATGTAATGGCCTATTACAAAAACCAGCACGAAGATCGTAATAAGGCCAACCTGCTCCAACAGCTCACCGACAAGCTAGACCGCTATTTCATGTTGGAAAAGCTGCGCCATAGCTGCCAGTTGACAGCACATGAAATTCTCAGTAACTCTCAATTTGACTACAGTTTTCTTGACGAATTAATCACCTACTATCTAAAGGAGAAGGATCGCTTTGAAGAAGACACTTCTATTCACCTGTACTATACCATCCTCATGAGTTTGCGGGATGATGATAATCCGGCCTACTACCAAGACCTAAAGCTGTTGTTACAAGAACAAGTTCACCGTTTCAGCCCTCACGAGCAGCGAGATTTGTACTCTTACGCTAATAACTACTGTGTGCGCCAGATCAACAAAGGGGCGCAAAATTTCCAAAAGGAACTTTTTGAGCTTTATCAGGCAGGTTTATCCAATGAGTTGATCTTTACCAATGGGTTACTCAACGAATGGAACTATAAAAACATTACTGTACTGGGTTGTATTTTAGGAGAATTTGAGTGGACGGAATACTTTCTGGAAAATTATAAGGAGCGGCTGCCTGAAAAGCCACGTGAAAACTCTTACAACTACAATATGGCGCACCTCAATTATTCCAAACAGCGCTATAACGAGGCCCTCGACCACTTGCTACTGGTGCGCTTTTCCGACGTCACCTATCACCTCAACTACAACAACCTGTTGCTCGCCACCTACTACGCGCTTGGTGATACAGAAGCACTGATGTCGCTGATTGACACCTTCCGAATTTATGTCATCCGGAACCGAAAGATGACCAACAACCGTAAAAAACACTACACCAACTTTTTGCGTTTTGCGAAAAAAATAACGATAGCCAAGCAACAACCTCGCTCTTATGGCGGGCCCAGCAAGGAAGAAAAGTTTGCTCAGCTTTATTTGCAAATCAAACAATCTACAAATATTGTTAACCGTTATTGGCTCGAGAATACCTGCCGTAGTGAGGCCGGTGAAACATTGGAGCAGCTTTTGGCAGAGGAAAATGCAGATAGCTCGGCGGAATAATATCCGCAATAGCGCTTACCTTTGACCTTGGTATTTACTTCAGAACACCACAAACATCATCATGTACCTGTTCACCCGTACCTTTATACTTTTTACTTTCTTTTCATTTTTATTCTCCGCCGTGGGTTCTTCTCAGAACCTTAAATACCAGCCGGTAAAAGCCCCGAAACGGGAACTTCGTGCTGCGTGGATCGCCTCTGTGGTGAACATCGACTACCCCAAGTCGCCATCGACCAATCCCATTGCGCTGAAAGAGCAATACCGCAACCTGCTGGACCAATTGGAACAGGTGGGAATGAACGCTGTAATTGTGCAGATCAGGCCAGCCGGTGATGCGCTATACCCTAGTGCCTACGCACCTTGGTCGGCCTACCTGACCGGGCGGCAGGGCGCTCCACCCAAAGAGGATTTTGACCCTCTAGCCTTCATGATTGAAGAAACAAGGTCTCGAGCCATGGAATTCCATGCGTGGATCAATCCTTTCCGGGCTTCCATGAATATGGATACAGCTAGCCTTCACCTTACGCACCCTGTCTTTCAGCACCCTGATTGGCTGGTGGCTTACGGAGGGAAGATGTATTTCAACCCTGGTGTCCCCGCTGTACGTAACCACTTGGTAGATGTCGTTGGCGAACTGGTAGACAACTACGACCTTGATGGCATCCATATTGATGATTATTTCTACCCCTACCCTGTAAAGGATACGCCATTCCCGGATAGCATGACTTTTAAGTTTTATGGCCAACCGTTTAAAGATATCAACGATTGGCGACGGAACAATACCGACCAATTGGTACAAGCCCTGCATCAGCGTATCAAATCGGTGCAGCCTAGCGTGCAATTAGGCGTAAGCCCCTTCGGCGTTTGGCGCAACAAAAGCGACGATGTCCCCGGAGGTTCAGCTACCCGAGCAGGCGTGACCTCTTACGACGATCTCTACGCCGATGTCCTTAACTGGATCAACAAAGGCTGGCTGGATTACATCATGCCACAAATTTACTGGAGCATTGGCTATGCACCCGCAGATCACGAAACGCTGGTACAATGGTGGAGTCAAAATAGCCGTGAGCTGCCGCTTTACATTGGTCATGCAGCTTATAAAGTGGGTGACAATGCTGTGGTAGAATGGCATGACCCCGCAGAGATCCCAAAGCAAATTGATCTAAATCGGCGCAACTTCCGAACCTTAGGGAGTGCCTATTTTAGTGCCAAATCCATCCAGGCCAATCCCCTGCGGCTAAAGGACAGCTTACGCACTTATTACAAACACCACGCTTTATGGCAGGAGCGTCCTGAGCTTGAATTACCCAAACTCGTCCCTAGCGACTTACGTCGTCCCAAATGGCGTAATGATGCTGTGCGCTTGCAATGGCGTCCGAGCAAAGGAAGAGACGGTGTTTTGCAGCAAGCCCACTATTACGTAGTTTATCGTTTTAACGGCCAGCAGCTTGGCGACTTTGAAGATCCCGCCAATATATTGGCCATCACTCCTCTTGGAGCAGAAAACCAGCGTAAAGTTGTGTTTTACGACAATGCCACCACTGTGGGAGAAACTTATACTTATGCTATCCGTACCGCCAATCGCGCCAATATAGAAAGCAACCCTGGTGGCGCTCGTTCTATCGAGCAAAAAACAGCTATCCGCATCAAACGACCACGCACAAAGAAGACCAAGGAACGGAAGGTGAGGACGAGAGTTCGGCGTAGGGATTTGAAAAATTAGGGAAAAAACGAGGGTTAGATGGTTAATGGTTGATGGTTTTGCCAGTGGTAACATACACCTCTGAATCCAGTATACTATACAGGTAGAACCAGCATTCAACTGTGGTAAAAAACCTAAGATAGCCACGTGTATAAAGCCTCCCTGTCTTAATCAACAGATAAGCGCATCCTATTAATTCCCACTTTAGCTCTCCCCATCAAACAAATCCAACAGCGCTGCAAAGGTCGGCGGCGTAGGTTCCTCAAAAGTCATGCGTTCTTTAGTAACAGGATGCTCAAAACTGAGTGAGCAAGCATGTAGGTAAAGTCGTTTCTCGCCGATCATTTCTGCTAAAAGGCGGTTGAGTGGAAAATCTCCGTGTTCGGCATCTCCGATAATATCATGGCGATCATGGGAGCAGTGCTGACGCAGCTGGTGCCAACGACCAGTAGTGGGCTTCAGTTCAACCAGACTCAATGGGAGGTTCTCTTCCCCCTTGTGCTCCCATTTGGTGTAGACCGTTCGAAGCGTCCGGTAAGCTGTTTCAGCGGTAGCTTTATTTCCTCGTTTTGCTTTCTTCACCTTGCCATTGAAGACTCCCTCTCCTGGGATACCTTTTACCAAGGCGTGGTAAACCTTATCAACCTCGCGGCGGGCAAACTGCTCCGTCAACTGGGTCGCTATTTCCGGAGAAAGGGCCAAGAGTAAAATACCCGATGTTTTAGCATCCAACCGATGCACATTATAAACAGAGCATTCCAGTTGCTGGCCTAGCCACTTCGTTACGTATGGTGCGTCATTGGCCATCCCTTTACTCTTGTGTACTGGAAGACTGATGGGCTTATTGATGACGACCAGATGTTCGTCCTGATATATAATAGGAAGGATATTGCTCATGCGGTGAAGGTACAAGCATTTTTTCAGCGAAAATAAAAAAAACCGCCTCCCATTGGAGGCGGTCAACTTTGAGAAAATGGAGAACAATTAATCTCTTTTTGTGCTGTTCTTATTACGCAAAAAAATAAGCTGTGTTGTCTCTAAGTATTTAAATAGTCGGGTCATCCAGTTGCTCCAGGTGAAAGCGATCAATAATTTCCAGCAATTGATTTGCATAATTATCACTTCTGCTGTAACCCGCTTTTTCTAATCCGCGAGCCCAAGCACGGAAATCTTTGCCGTGGTCTAATAAATCGGGGTGGCGGTTGACAAGATAGAGGCTATGTTCCCGCCAATTGCGCCAAGCCGATTCGTAGGGTTGGCCAGACATTGGCTTACCAAAATGATTGTTATCGACTTTGGCATCCATTGCCTGACCAGCACGACTTTCCAGGATCGCCTGGGCCAACTTCACAGAAGCAGGAATACCAAATTTATTCATTTCCGTTTGAGCTACTTGTGCAAATCGATCCAGGTAATCTTCTACTGATGTCAAGTCTAATGCTGCTGGTTTAGCAGAAGCACTGGAACTACCTCCCATTGATACGGTCTGGGCAAAGCCCATGGTTTCCACACCTGCCTGGTTCACGCCTTCAGAATAGGAGGCAGATTGTGCAAAAGGAGCTTTCATTTGAATAGAAAACTGAATATCTCTTTGCATTACATAAAAGAACAATACCAGTGCGGCAGCAACTTTAAATAGCGGCACCGACCACTTTCGGAATAAAACCAAGCCTGGACCAGCCTGTTGTCTACGATGAGAAGGTGCTACCTGTTTGGAACCTTGACGGCGGCTGACCAAGTACCATAGTTCGGCGACTAAGCGCTTGAGAAAAAGCCAAATGCGCGACCAGAGGGCAACCCAATTGATAATAGGCCCAATGGGTGTTTCGCCTCCGGGCTGCATTTTTCGTCGATCTTCGTACCCTCCCCGGGGGGCATACTGCGTTGAATTTGATTTCATGGCTGAGATTTTTGCGAAACTTATTGTTATATTGCGACAATAATTTGTAGTAAAACAAAAACTTATTGTTGCTCGCACTACAAATATAAAACACAAAGTTTATTATAAACAATTATTTTCAAACTTTTATTTTTAAACAAATGAGTAAATTCTCAGATAGTATTGTAAATCAACGATTTGTACAAGTATATAAATTATTAGAAGATAAACATTTAATCCGCGGAAAGTCTGATTTAGCCAAACACCTTGGTACTTACAACCATGTTATCAACAGTATTTTACAAGGAAAGCGCAATCTTACGGTAGACCAGATTCACCAACTATGTGATACTTACGAGATAGATGCCAACTATTTGTTTGGCCTTGACGTACCTCCTTTTATGGCCAATCCCGGTAGCGAAAGAGAACTTCCAACAGGAGGTACTAATGAAATGGTCAATAATGGCCGACAAAACATCAAGCTGGTTCCTCAAAAAGCACTGGCTGGTTACGCGCTTGATTTTCAAGCACCTACTTACTTTCAGGAGCTCCCTAGTTTTAGTATCCCAGGTATGTCTGGGGAACTTTTGGCCTTCCCAGTGAGCGGGGATAGCATGTTGCCCACCATTACTAATGGAGATTTAGTTATTTGCGAAGCCCTGGAGAAGCCCCTTGATGGCACCTTTCCTGTGATCCGAGACAATGAAGTTTATGTGATCGTCAGTGATGTAGTCGTGGTTAAGCGGATTCAACAGCTAAAAACAGATGGGCTAGTCACTCAACTGCGCCTTATTTCGGACAATGCCAGTGTTTATCAACCTTATCAACTTGATCTTGAAGAAATCAAACAAGTTTTGCGGGTAAAACGTCGTTTAACTGATCATGCTATTAGTTAAGCCCCCCTTATGAGAATTATTCAAATAACCGATCTACACATTGGCACACCTGAAGAACGCCCCTTTGACATTGATATCAGAGCAAATTTTATTAAAGTCCTAAAAGCAGCCAAAGCCGTTCCTCACGATTTACTGGTCATCAGTGGCGACCTTTGCCTTGAGGAAGGAGACCTTGCTATTTACCAATGGATCAAACAGCAGCTCAACGATTTCCAGTTCAACTACTTGGTCATTCCCGGAAATCATGATGACAAAGAAATGATGGTCAGCACCTTTGGTCTCCATCAACAGTTACAAAAAGGAGCTTTATTTCTCACTTCTCCTGATGGCCAACCACCTCTTGTATTACTCGACTCAGGGCCAGGGCAGGTTGATGAAACCACACTGGATTTACTTAGGGAATACTTGCAAGCTCATCCTGCTCCTATCTGCCTGTTTATGCATCATCCGCCGATGAAGATGGGTGTACCCTTTATGGACAACAAACATGCATTGCGCAATAGAGAACCTTTATTATCAGTGCTCACCGAGCACTCTTACCCGATCAGTATTTTCACGGGGCATTATCATGTTGAAAAATCAATGCGCTGGCGCAACCTAAATATCCATATCACCCCCAGCTGTTATTTCCAGATTGACTGGCAGCAACATGATTTTGCTGTTGATCATCACAATATTGCCTATCGTTATATCAATTGGGACGGGGAAATGCTCGAACATGCTGTGGTTTATGTTTAGTTGCAATTCAAATTAACAACAAAACTAAACTTCTGCATCTATATGATTACTCTAATTCATTTTTTCTCGTCCTTCTATTACTTTCCTTCCTTAATGCCATAAAATCCTACTACTTTTCCTGATATTTGATCCATAATGGAAAAGGAAAACGCAGGTAAGGCAGTAAAATTAGAGCCGGAAGTCATCTTGGCTTGGATCAATGAATTGACCCTCAAAAACAACACTTCGGAGCCTACTTCGCTAGTACTTGCAGAATGGATGTGTGCTGGTCGTATCTGGGCCAATAAAGTCCCTGATAATTTTAAAGTTTTTTGTCTAGAACAACTAAGACAGCGTACTGAAACATCCTTCAATCCCAGTGACTTGGTACTTGCAGGATTGGCAACTCCGTTATTTAGCGAAGACCTCTCCGTACTCGAACAGCTATCGAACAATCACCTTCACCTTGCTGAACTCCTCGATCCTGATGAGACAGGGTTACTCCAATGGCCCTCCACTAATCCTAACTACCTGCCAGCGGTGCAAGCGGCCTGGATTTGGTCTACGGAACAACTACTAAAGTGTAAGTTACCACCATCGCAGGTAGAACAACTCATTCAATTAAAGGAGGTTTATATTTATGAAACAGATCGACAGTTGTGGAATAAAAAGAAAAACACCTATGAGGAGTTGCCTGCAATCACGGTGACAGCAGCATCAATCCTGGCAAACAACGCACTGGCCATGATGGCCTGGATACCAGACCAAGATCGGGCAGAAGATATACTGAGAGCATTCAGAGAACAAGCTCCTCCCTGGCAGGACAAAAAAGAAGCGCATGAGGAATGGCTGGGACCTGCTGCCTATTTACTTTTCGAGGCACTTGAAGCTTACGAAATGAACCACGCTGCAAAAGAATTGTACACCTACAAAAGAAACCATCTCTCAACCGTCCCTCATGGCTCTATGCGAAAATATCTTTACTGGTTGATGGTTGATGGTTAGACCTCGTCTTACCCCCTTACACCAACCTAAGACAACTCCGCCAAGACATCAAGATTCCCTTTCACATCGTCACCGATGGAAACTTTCATTTGCGCATCTAGCGGCAGAAAGATATCAACCCGGGAGCCGAAGGTAATAAAGCCAAATTCTTCACCTTGTTTAAGTTGCTGATCAGGCGTAACATAGGTACGAATTCGGCGAGCAACAGCACCGGCAATTTGCCGTAAAAGTACTTCATGCTTGCCATTATCAACAACGACTGTAGCTCGTTCATTTTCAGTACTGGACTTGGGGTGCCAAGCTACCAGGTATTTCCCCGGATGGTATTTAAAATACTTGACAATTCCAGCAAGAGGGCTTCGATTGACGTGAACATTAAGGGGAGACATAAAAATACTCACCTGCAAACGTTCTTCTTGAAAATACTCCTCTTCCTGTACTTTTTCGATAACAACGACTTTGCCATCTGCAGGAACGTAGACCAACCTGGAATCTTCCTGGGGAATAACTCGTTTAGGGTTTCTGAAAAACTGTAGAATCAGTAAAAAGAAGACGCCGCAAGCTATTTTTAGCAATAATCCCGGTAACGTAGCCAGGTAAAAATGCCCAAATAGAGCGAGGCCAAATAAGGCGACAAACGCCAGTGGTAAGATTTTTCTTCCCTCTTTATGAATCATAAAAATATACTTAGTTCTTGTTAGTTGATGCCAGGATCTTAACGAATCCAGAGCAAATAGGCCGCCGCGAAAGGCAGACAAAAAATGAATCCGTCAAAGCGATCGAGTAAACCTCCATGGCCCGGTAAAAGTGTTCCACTATCCTTCATGTCCACACTACGCTTTAGCAAGCTTTCTACCAAATCGCCTAAGGAAGCAAAAATACTTACAATAGCAGCTAGCACCAGCCAGTCTACAATTCTTAGCTCATTGATCGTAAAATAAAGGATTAGTGCTGATATAAACGTAATCACTCCGCCACCGATTGAGCCCTCCCAGGTCTTTTTGGGAGATACTCTCGGCAATAGCGGTGTTTTTCCAAACCGAGAGCCCACTAGATAAGCGCCGGTATCATTCATCCAGGTAAGTACCAGGATACCAAAAACGGTATTGGCATAAAAGTGCTCGCCATCAAAGGCTATGAAATCCAATAGTGCAAAAGGAACACCAATGTAAATAATACCCAAAACGATATAAGCTATGTTAGCAAACGGCTGGTCTGACTTTGTAAAAAGTTCGTAGATGAACGCCATGAAAATAAAAGGAGAAAACAATAACGAGGTGAAGATTACAAACGTTTCAGGGTCCTTTATGACTTCCAAGTTTGTCATCGCACTGAGAACAACAGGAAGTATCCCCATTATTAACCCTACAATCTTGCGGATTTTATCACGGCGGGTGTCTTTTATCAACACCATTCCTAAATATTCCCACAAACAAATCCCTGTGATGATAGCAAAAAGTAACACAAAACTATAAGGGCCACCAAAAAGGCCTGCCAGCATAACTACCACAAAGATAGCCGCAGTAGCTCCTCTTCTTAACAATCCCTGCATTGACGACATTTAAGCTCTTGTCTGATTATGGGGCCAAAAATACAGAATATGTTTAAGCTCCTTCCTTTCTAAGCATGATTATCTTATTCCTTGCCTCAAGCGGCCCCATCTCCTTGTTGATTAATCGCCTCAGGTATTCGCTTTTCATGAAACAGCTTTACTAAATAGCCGGCCGCTAATAAACTCAAGGCAACCAGCCAAATAGGAGGCATTTCTATTTCTGTTGTATCAACAGCTACCTTCATTGCTTCTGGGTTAAAATACGCTCCAAGAATCTGTACACCATTAAAAAGAAAATGAATCAAAATTGGCAGCCATAAAGAACCACTCCACCATAATAGATACCCCAACAAGGCACCCAATAACATCCGAGGAAAGAATCCCACAAACTGAAGATGAATAGCAGAAAACAAGATAGCACTCAGCCATATCCCCCAATGAGGATTATTGACCAATTTCTGCAACTGGGGCTGCAATAGCCCACGAAATAATAGCTCTTCTCCGATAGCGGGAGCGACAGCGGCAACCGTTAGAGCCACCAAAAACTCCTTAAAGCTCTCCATTCGCAGCACTTCCCCTACCAGCCAATTTTGGCTATCTTCCATACTTATCATCCATTCCGGCAAGGGTAAATTCGCATTGAGCCAATTACTAAACTGAATGAGTGGCAACGTGGCCACCAAAAGCAAGACACTCAGCCCCACCAGTTGGGCTGTCGTAAAGCGATCTAGTTGTAAAAAAGCAGTCCAACTACGATCCCCTTTGGCGAGCCAAGCCACCAGCAAGGCCGCAAAAGTAAAAGAGAAAACATGAGCTACCAGATTGAACCATCGAATACCTTGCCGCTCTAACAAATCCAAGGCTATAGCCTCTTCGCTGTTCATTATTTGGCCTATGTCAACACCAAGAGATTGTACGACTAAGTGACCTAAAGCAGCCCCTAATCCCATCCCGAAAATCAATGCTAATAAGGTAAGGACTATCACCAGCCATGGCTGTTTTCCCAAGGTCAATTTAAATATAGAATTATCAGCCATGAACATTATTTGATTAACCTAAAATTTACTTTATCCATTTGAGAGCTGGCAAAATAAACTATCTTTGCCAGCAAAGAAACCAATAATACATTTTATTGGTCATTAATTTTCCGAATTATTTTGAACGCACTGGGAAAAACGCTTTCAGCTTAACATTGCACTACACCTAACTATTACGCCCCAGTTAACTTACTACTCGTGTAAAACATTTTGGGTTTACCTAAAGCTTCTTCATTACGAAGTAAAGCTTATCCGTTGAGATGCCCCTAGCTCTTTTCCCAAGCGTTCGGTAAACGAGTAACTATGCGAGTATTTTTTACCCTGACTGTATTTTCGCTCTTCAGTCTTGCGCTTTTCGCCCAACCCGCCAATGATGATTGTGGTGACGCAGAAGTGCTAAGCCTTACAACACCGCCATCATGTCCTAGTACATCAACGGTGACCAATAATTTCACTTTTGATAATATTGATGCGACACCAGTTTCCCCATATCCGGTGTTTTCCAATTGTCCCTCAGGATCTACAAGCGGCCCTGCTGCCGAAGTATGGTTTACCTTCACAGCGACAGCAAACCAAACAACCATAAATGTTAATGGATTAAGCCAACCCAACCTTGTTGTTTATCAAGGTGACAATTGTGTTTCCCTCTTGGCTTTAGATTGTAACGATGGCAACGGTAGTACTGGTGTTGCGGTCAACACCTTGATTGGATTAGACTACTTCATCTTAGTCTCTGGCGTTGATGTCGATGATCAGGGCTCTTTTGATTTAGAAATAATCAGTGGGAACCTTTGTAACAGTTGTGCTCCTCCCGGAGCTATTGAAATTATTCCTAACCCTCCTCCCATCAACGGTACTTACCCCTCCGGACAATCCGTTCAAATTTGTGTAAATATCAACGTTTGGGAAGGTAATGCTGCCGGTACCATTGAGTGGTTACACGCCGTAACGTTTGAATTCGGTGATGGCTGGGACGTCAACTCCATCAACCCCAACCCGCCAGCTTCTTGTGATGGGACAGGCTCTTGGGACTGGTACGACTCTTGGACGGGCTGTAACACTGGCGACACCTTTGGGCCTGGCTTCGCATACGACTCCAGTGCCGGAGTAGGTTGTGGAGGCTCTGCCAATGATGGTGACCCTGGCAACAACTGGGGTGATGGCGGTGGTGGATGTTCCAACGTCCCAGGCGGTGCCCCCCCTTTTGAATTCTGTTTCAATATAGAAGTGGGTGATTGCCCACCAAATTTCACCGGTGACGACATAGGTTTCACCGTTGAAATCTGGTCCGACGGTGATAGTGGTAGTTGGACGCAAACAGGATGTAATTCCGGACAAGATTTCTCTATTACTTCTTCCGTTATTTGTTGTAACGATGACCCACCATTACTTAACGCTATTGATGTTACTTGTGGCGGCCAGGACGATGGTGCCATTGAGATGGAAGGAAACGGAGGCTTTGACCCCGACGAAGTATTTAATTTTTACGTCTTTGACGACAACAATAATATTGTTTTTGAATGTCTAGGATGTTCTGGACTTATCACAACGCCTTTCGATCTCCCTCCCGGAGAATATGACGTTACAGCAATTAACGTAGCTAACGACTGCCCAAGGTCAGAAGTCGTTGAAATCTTTGAACCCGACCAGCCAATAGCTGACGCTCAGGTGCTAAATATGCCCTGCCCTGGGGATTTAGCTACGCTGGAAGGCAGTGTAGACCTGGGTGGCAGCGTAGAAATTTATACATGGGAAGGACCAGACGGTACCATTTACATGGGACAATCCGTAGATGTACCTGATGCAGGAACCTACACTTTGAATGTAATGGTAGATGGCTGCCCTTCTACAGAAGCAACTGTCGAGGTAGAATTCGTAGACTTCAGTGTATTCATAGACGGCCCCGATGAAGCTTGTGCTGACACTGAATTCACTTTAGAAGCATCTGATGGCGATCAATGGGAATGGATAGACCTCAACAACAACGATTTCCTCGGTGACGATCAAATAATCAATGTTGTACTCCAAAATAGTACGACTATTCAAGTGACGGCTACCGACCCCAACGGTTGTGAAGCAGTAGCCACTATTGATATCAATGTCAATGACCTTCCTGTCATTGATGTGGTCATTACCAGTGGTTTTGGCTGTAGCAATGGAGAAACAGTGCTTGAAGCATCAGGTGCTGGCCCAGGCGGCAGTTATGAATGGACCGACGATGCAGGCGCAGACAATCCTCGCGTACTTATCGACCCTGCTCCAGGTTTCTTTACTTACGAAGTCATTGGAACAGATGCTAATGGTTGTCAGGAAATCGGCAGTATTGACGTTGAAATCGTTCCTCCACCAGAGGTAACGCTCGAATTAAGCGACGATCAAGTGTGTGCTGGTGAGATGGTTACCGTTACAGCAGTATCCAATGATCCTATCAGTAGTATCGACTGGAACGGTGCAGGGCCAAACAATCAAAACCCAATCACCGTCACCGTTGATGATGCGATGACGATCATCGCTGATGTTACCAATTCAGAAGGGTGTACGGCCTTTGATGTTACAGCACAGATTGGTGTTGAGCAACCACCGGCTCCACCTGTTATCATCTGTGGCATTAGTACCTCAACGACTGTTGAATTTGTTTGGAATGATATCCCAGGGGCTACAGAATATGAAGTAACGGTACAGAACACTGGTGATGTATTTACCGTATTCTCTCCTACGTTTACAGCCACTGGCTTTAGTTCTAATACTGACGTAACGATTACCGTACAAGCAATTGGTACAGACTTGTGTCCGGTAGCACCTGCCACGTTTACCTGTAGCACGTTGTCTTGTCCTGCTTTCCAATTGGATATTGACCCGGTAGCTCCAATCTGTTTGACAGGAACGACGCCTAATATTTTCCTTACCTACACTTCAGAAAGTAACGCAGGCACCATTACATGGGAAGGCAACAATGTCAACACTACGACTGGAGAATTCAGTCCTACAGGTGCTGGCGTTGGTACGCATACCATAACTATCCGTTACTCCGATGGAACTTGCGAATACACTGACACCGAAGATATTGTCATCAATGCGACTCCTACTGCCAACTTTACCGTTAGTAGTCCGGGGCCTATCTGTGTCAATACCCCGGTAACCGTTACTTACACCGGCAACGCAAGCGCTGCAGCTACCTACACATGGAACTTTGCAGGAGGAGATGCGATGCCAGGAACGGGACAGGGACCTCATACGGTTACTTGGCCCACAGGCGGCACCAAAACGATTACCTTGACGGTAATGGAGAATGGGTGTACCTCAACACAGGTCAGCCAAAGTATCAGTGTCGTAGCTCCTATTGCTACGCCGATTGTAACCTGTGGAACCAGTACGACGTCCTCTGTCGTCTTCAACTGGTCAGCAGTTGCAGGAGCAACCTCTTACACGGTCACTGATGTTACCGGGCCAGCAGGTGTACTCAATGGGACTACTTATACCGTGAGTAACCTCGCCCCTGGGCAAGCTGTTACCATTTCCGTGACAGCCAACACCAATAATGTTTGTGGCCCTACAACCTCTACCGAGGTTACTTGTACTGCTGCAAACTGTCCTAACTTCAATATCAATATTACACCAGTTGCGGATATCTGCCTCAATGGGATGAACACCCCAGTTACGCTTATGGCCACTGCCACTGGTGGAGCAGGTGGCGGCACCTTCACCTGGAGCGGCCCCAATGTAGTAGGCGATCAATTTACGCCAACCACTGCCGGCCCTCAAGTGATTACCGTCACTTACATGGAGGACAACTGTATGGCTTCGGAAACGACGACCATCAACGTATTCGATACACCTACCTCTACCTTTACGATTGCTCCGGCGAATATATGCATCGGCGAGGACGCTACCGTAACCTATACCGGCAACGCAAGCCCAGGTGCTACCTATTCGTGGAATTTCAACGGCGGCGTAGCAACACCAGGTACCGGCCAAGGGCCTCACACGGTCAATTGGGCAGTTGGTGGTCCGAAAACGGTTACGCTGACAGTAAGCGAAAATGGCTGTACCAGTGCCAGCGGCAGTCAGAACATTACCGTAGAGGAGCCTATGGCTGCTCCCGTGATCAACTGTAGTCCTAATACGACACAGATTGTCTTTAGTTGGAATGCTATTGTGGGTGCCACGGGCTACCAAGTTAACGTAATCAATGCTCCAGGTGGAGCAATGACGGCACTCGATGAACCCAACCGCACCTTTACAGTTACAGGCCTTATGGCTGGTGATGTTGTTGAGATCGAAGTCATCGCATTGGGCAACGGCCCTTGTGGTAACAGTAGTAACACCTTTAGTTGTCAAGCCCAAGACTGTCCAGCGATCACTGTAGATATCGATGCGGTGGCTCCTATTTGTTTAACAACAGGGATGCCTTCTTTCGACCTTACGGCAACTATTGCTGGCGGTGCTGGTGATGGTGTCTTCACCTGGTCTGGCGATGGAATTACCGATATGGCAGCAGGTACCTTCTCCCCTACTATGGCAGGCGTTGGCCCAGCAGCAGTGACTGTAAACTACCGCGAAGCTGGCTGTGATTATGTCGATGATATTGTCATTCAAATCAATGCTATCCCTACTGCTGACTTTACTGCCAGCAGCCCGGTATGTGTTAGTGGCAGCAGCAATATTCTTTATACTGGCGACGCAGCCATGAGTGCCACCTATGTTTGGGACTTTGATGGCGGTACCGCCGTTCCGGGAACAGGGCAAGGACCACACTCGGTCACTTGGCCTACCGATGGAGACAAGACCATTTCACTTACCGTAACAGAAAATGGTTGCCAAAGCGGCACCTTTACGCAAACAGTAACGGTAGCCCCTGAGCTGATTGCGCCAATGATTGCTTGTGATGTTACGGGTGACTCTATCATCTTCACTTGGCCTGCTGTTGCGGGAGCTACCGATTATACCGTGAGTATCATCGACGCTCCTGGCAATGCCTTTGCTACCGGCGGCGATCCTGCGCAGACGTTCACCGTTGCCGGATTAACCCCAGGGCAAACCGTCACCATTGAAGTAACGGCTATCAGCGGCACTGCTTGTCCAAACATCAGTTTCCAAGGAAATTGTGCATTGGAAAACTGCCCTGACATTACCGTTGACATTACGGATGTCGCACCTATTTGTCTCGACGCTAATACCACCAGCCTCGACCTGGTAGCGACCCTCACAGGTAACACCAGTGGCACACTCAGCTGGATGGGCACAGGTATCACAGACCCCATAGCGGGAACCTTTGATCCTACAGCAACAGGTGCTGGCAGCTTCGACATCATCGCGACTTACGAAGAAACGAGCTGTTTCTATGCTGACACGACTACCATTGTTGTAAATGCGCAACCAGACGCTTCCTTCAATGCTACCGGACCAGTATGTGAAGACGATATCAGCATCGTCACTTATACGGGAGGAGCCGACCCAGCAGCCAACTACAACTGGATGTTTGATGGTGGAACCATCATTTCTGGTGCAGATGCCGGGCCTTACGAAATCAGTTGGCCTGATGGTGGCAACCCTACCATAAGCCTTACCGTTACCGAAAATGGCTGTCCATCTGATCCATTCTCACTAAGTGTGGAAGTGATAGATTCATTGATTGCACCGATTATCAACTGCGATAGTGACAACACCTCTATTACCTTTAGCTGGAATGCTGTAGCAGGTGCTACCGATTACCAGGTTAACGTAATTGCAGCACCAGCCGGAGCAACGGAAACCGCAGATATCCCCAACCGGACGTACACCTTCAGTAACTTGATGCCGGAGGATGAGGTCACCATTGAAGTGGTGGTTATCACAAACAGTATTTGTGGCGGCATCAGCAGTACACAAACCTGTGCTTCGGAGGCTTGTATCGATCGCTTCTTTGGTCCCGACACTTACGGGCCTTTCTGTGCAGATGCAGGTAACCAAATGCTGAGTCCCGTCATTACGGGAGGAAATGTCACAGGTATGATCACCTGGTCTGGAGATGGTATTGTTGCCCCCAACGGAACGTTTGATCCAGCGAGTGCCAATATTGGCGACAATCTGGTAACACTATCTTACGAACAAACAGGTTGTTTCTACGACACCACTTATACGGTGGTAGTAAATCCGGTTCCAGTAGCCGACTTTACGGTGACCAGCCCGATTTGTATCACAGGAAACAGTACCATTACCTTCACTGGAACAGCTAGCGGAGCAGCCATGTACGACTGGGATTTTGCTGGCGGAACCATTATCAGTGGTACCGGCGCAGGCCCTTACGAAATCAACTGGGCTACACCAGGGACGAAAGACATCACCCTGACCATTACCGATAATGACTGTACGGGCAATACCGCTATGCAAAGTGTAGAAGTACAAGATGTAATTGCTCCGGTTGTCATCAGTTGTGCAGATGCTACCACCAGCAGTGTCACCTTTAGTTGGGACGACGTTGCAGGGGCGGATACTTACACCGTCGTGGTAATACAGGGCCCTGTTGGTACGCAAAATGGCAATACCTACCTTGTGGACGGCATTGTTGATGGCGAAGAAGTAATCATTGAAGTAACCGCAAGTGGTAATACTGTTTGTGGTACAAGCGTTGCTACCGGCACCTGTACCGCTCTTACTTGTCAACCGGTGACGATAGGCCTTACCGGACCAGATGTGATCTGCTCAGGCGAGGACGCTGCCTTCACGATCAGCTATTCTGGTGGGCAAGGAACACCACTGACGATCGATTACACCGTCAATGACGTACCTGCTCAATTGACGAATGTCAATGATGGTGATCAAATTTCATTGACCGGATTGACCGCCGAAACGACGGTAGTCATTACTCAGGTTGCTGACGAAGTCAACACCAACTGTATCTACCCGGTGGCTGCTACCTGGACGGTTGCCGTTGATGCGCCAGTGAATGCAGGTGCAAATGCAACTGTTGACCCAGTATGTCCGGATGATGCAACGACCATTGACCTTGATGCAGCGCTAGTCGGTGCTGACGCAGGGGGCGTATGGACCGAAACCTCCAACCCACTAAGTACGGGTGGAGCCTTTCAGTCAGCAGCGGGCACCTTTAATGCCCTTGGCCAGAATTCAGGTACTTATACCTTTGTCTATACCGTAGACGGAGGCGCTTGTCCTGATGCCAGCTCAACGGTTAGTTTCACCATCAATGAAACACCAACTGCTGATGCAGGCCTCGATCAAACGCTGACCTGTAATATGGGTGCAGTCGTATTGGGCGGCAACTCCTCAACAGGCGTTTCTTACAACTGGACAAGTGATAACCCGGACGCAATGATTATGGACCCAACAGCGGAACTCATCGACGTCAGTGCTCCTGGTATCTATACCCTGGAAGTTACGAATGCTGCCGGCTGTACGGCTGTTGACCAAGTTGAAGTACTTAGTGACTTTGACGTACCGGTCGCCGATGTAAGCATCAGTGAAGTGAGTTGTTTCCAGTCTGCTGACGGCGCTATTGTGATCAACAATGTTGCTGGTGGTACGCCACCTTACGCTTACAGCCTCAACAACGGCACACCGACGACCAATCCGTTCTTTGGCAACCTCAGCGGTGCAGAATACACCCTGACCATTACAGATATTAATGGTTGCTTTACGGAATTATCGATCATGCTGCTAGAGCCTACAGAAGTGGCCGTGGAACTCGTGACCAGTTTGGAAAATAACGGCAACGAAATCCAGCTCGGGGAATCTATTACGCTACAGGCGCTCTACGACCCAAGTATTCTGATTGACACCATTGTTTGGCAACCAGATAGCATTGGCGTGAATGGAGAAAATGCCGTAACCGTAAGTCCTGATCAGACGATGACCTACAGTGTGACGATCACCGATATCAATGGCTGTAGCGACAGCGACAACATGACTGTGATTGTACGCAAGACTCGCCCGGTATTTGTACCAACGGCCTTCTCACCTGATGGTGATGAGACCAATGATGTACTTTATCCTTTCGGAGGTAATGAAGTGAAGGAGATCAAATCCTTCATGATTTTCAATCGTTGGGGAGAAGCCGTATTTGAAAACTTCGACTTCCTGCCCAACAATCCTTCCGAAGGGTGGGATGGTCGTTTCCGTGGGCAAGTACAAAACGCCGCCGTCTTCGTTTACTTCCTGGAAGTAGAGTTTATCGACGGTGAAGTAGAAATCATTAAAGGTGATGTGATGCTGATGCGTTAAGAGGTTGGTAAACATTGCTTCTTTATCCCGAATGCCTTAACTGACATTCGGGATTTTTTTTTGGCTAGATGCTGGTCGGGAAACCAGCGAGATATAGCCCCTTAGTCTGGAGACTAAGAGGAGCGTGAGCTTTTTACACAACCCCGAGTGGTACCAAGGACGCCCGCCTCCATCCTTCGGATGCCTCCGTCCAAATGGATGACAGAAATTTTGTCTTGGCAGTATGCGCTAGGGATGGTAACCAGGCCCGTTCAAGGGCAGCCCGTAAGGGCCGAGCGAACAGCGAGTGGTGGACAGCCCGCCCCGGAGCGCTAGCGAAGGGGAGCGCCCAAAATAGCATTGAGCCCATCCATTAGTCTTTTCCCCTGCTTCGGGGAGCTCAAAGGTTGCTCCATCGGCAATGTATATAGAATCGAGTCCTGCCTGAGGAGCGTTCGTTTCTGCAGTCAGTACGATTTGTGCACTGCCTAGATACCAACAGATAAATGTAAAAAGGAAGAGTATAATTCTTTTGAACTGCATAATTTTGCTTTTTGAAATGAATGATTATAAAATTGTTGAGATCGCCGTTTGGCCAGCGTTCTTTCTATAGCAAAAGTGCAGCAAACCCTCTGCCGGGGGTTATAAAAAAATCGGCAAATTGTATAAAATACCAAGCAGCGTATAACATTTGATGCATTAGGGTGGCTCAAAATTTATACGGGGCAGCATTCAGCGCTTATCTTTGCGCAAAGCAAAATTGCCATGATCTTTTATCGTCCTCTTTCTTTTTGTGTGTTCTTGCTGCTCGGCTGTCTACTTTCTATAAGTGGGAATGCGCAGGTATTTCGCAACTACGCAGTTCCGGCTCCACCACCTGAGCCAGGAGTACCTCAACAGTCTGCTAAAGGAGAGAAAATCTACACCATTGACACCACTTTTCAAACCTGGCAAGAGGCCGAGGTAAAATGGCTCGACGCAGATAGCAGCATTCACTGGGAGAAGCAATTCCCTAACTATAGTCAAGGGAGAATAGCGAAAAACAGCCAACATATTGGCCTGGCCGGTGTGGAGACGATCTATACTGACGGGTACGCTAGTGAGAGCCGATTATATCTTGACATCCTCGACCTAAGTGGCACCCCGTCCGGGAAGCTTGTCATTACAAATACCAAGGGAATCATCTTGGTAAGTGTTGCCGCCGGTGAAGCTTTCTTCTACCTTGCTTACGAAAAACATACGGGATCCAGTGATAGGAACATGTTCATTGCGCAGGTCGATACGCTGGGTAATTTGCAATGGGAAACCAACCTTGGCCAGCGCTACGGCACTTCTGGCACCCGCCTTTTACAAGTAGACCCTGAAGGCAATGCTGTACTCTTTGCGCAAATGTACAAAGAGGTCGGTTTTGATGTGCTTACCCCGGCTGGAGTTATCAAAGACCGGAAGATGCTGTATTTCAACCATACGTTCTCCCCTACTTCTTTTAGTTTCCGCAAAAACGGTCATGTCCTGGCTATTGGCAAGCAACTCAAATATGTAAAGAGTGAAACCTACAGCAGCAGCGTGGCCATTGAGTTGGACGATCAATACCAAGTCTTACAATACTGCCAAATAGAAAGCCCCTACAACGATGTAGCCCTGGACATCACCGAAGATGAACAGGGCCACATTTATTTTCTTACCAATGCTGAAGACTTAAAAAGCCCTTATGGTCAAAGAGCTAACTTTAACATTATTGGGCAATTAGATACCAATTTCGAGTTGCTCCAAACCAGTCGTTTTAACAATACCAGCACCGGCCTTTCCCTGCAATTGGCCTGGTCACCTACGCTTGGCCTCTGGACTTACCAACGCTACTACAACAAGGGGCAGACGTTTGCTCTTTTCCATTTCAATGAAGACCTTTCTATTGAAAGCATTTGGAGCAAGCATGGTGCTTTTAGTGACCCTCACCAGCTATTGATAACCGATGACACTTTTTATTTAGGTGGGGGATCGAGGGATTCGTGGGTGCTTAACTTTTTTTAAAGTCTTCCTTTGTTAAGTTATTATTGAACTTTATAGCTGACCAGTTGACTTTAATCCAAGGAGCTTCACTTACATCTGCATCCCAGGTGGATTTTTTGTAAAGCCGTTCTGTTGGTATCATCAAGCCGTCTATCTCTTCATACTTAAGCGTCATTAGATTGGGGATTTCCATTTTACCAAAATCAGCTACGGTAAAAAGAAACTGGTCTACCAAGGAGGTCTCTTTATTGATATAAAGCTGGTAAATATCCGTCGGCTTATCATCTTCTGAATTAAACGTGATTTTTACGATATCATAATCTTTACCTTCAATATTTTTCTCGCCAAGGTATTCGTAGTTTAAGCCTGGGTCCAACAACTTTTGCATCATGGTGAACCAGTAGAAGTTGGTGGGTCTGTTAAAGGCGACCCGCTTCAGCATATCTTCATCATTTAATACTTCTCCGTTGTGCTTGAGCCAGTATTCTTCTCCATCATAACCCTGCTCAATTAATCCTTCGAGTTGAGGGAAAGTTCGATCATGTTGATGGTAAGCCCCATAAGACAACTCTCCATCAAAGATGTACTTCTCGGTAGTCTGATCTGTTTTGCCATCTGGCGTTTGGTAGGTGTAAGTATATATTACATCCTTCTTCTCCAGAAGGGCGCGATAATCACCGACTTTTTGTACCATATTATTCACCAACTGCTGTCCCTTGTCTTGAAACATGAAAGCCGCATCTTCTGATGATGGGGATTCCGCTGGATGATTATTGCTGCAAGCAACGAACAAACAGCTTAAGAGGATGACCGTTAAAAATTTAAAATTCATTTCCATTTTTTATTTATAAAACAATGATTGTCAAATCAATACAATTAGACCAATGCTCCATTTGCGCCTATGATCTGGCCTGAAATCCATTTAGAATCACTACTTGCCAAAAACAATACAACTCTTGCAATATCAATAGGCTTAGCTAGCCTGTTAAAAGCATTCATAGCACTGAGTTTGGCTATAAACTCTTGGGATTTTCCATTTAAGAATAGTTCCGTTTCTGTTGCTCCTGGAGCAATTGCATTTACGGAGATTCCTCTACCAATTTCTTTTGAGAACACCCGAGTCATCTGCTCTACGGCTGCCTTAGAAGCAGAATAAAGCGCATAAGTAGGGAACATTAATTTAGCTGTACTCGAGGAAAAATTTATGATATTTCCATTATCCGATAATTTATAATATGCCTCTTGAAGGGTATTAAAAATCCCCCTTACATTGACATCAAATTGCCGAGAGAAATCTTCCTGGGTATTATCTTTTAATAGTTTGGAAATCATGATGCCCGCATTGTTAACCAACACATCTACCTTTCCGTAGCGTTCTATGGTTTCATCAAACAAGCGGGTCACTTCATTCTTTTTGCTTACGTCAGCTTTAACAGAAAAGGCTGTTCCTCCGTTTTTAATAATAGTATCAACAGTAGTCTCGGCCTCCTCTTCACTATTGGAATGATTGACGACGACCTTCGCCCCTTCTTTTGCCAGAAGTAGGGCAACCTCTTTGCCTATTCCTTTTGACGAACCTGTTACGATCGCCACTTTTTGATCTAACTTCATTGTCTTGTTCAATTTATTGTTACATGTAACACGACAAACATACCAACCAGTATGTTTATAGGCAAAAAAATTACACTCCTATTTGCTTCAAATAAAAAGAAAGGCCCGCAATGTATTCATCAAGAATCAAATCATTATCATATAATTTACGGATACCACGAATGCCTTCAAAAGCACTTATCAAATAAACAGCCAAGGCCTTACTGGAAATATTTTTGCTAATAGCGTTTTCCTCTTTTCCTCTATCGATTAAATAAACTAGTGCAGATTTCCATTCCTCTATTATCCTTTTCAAAGCTAATTGATAGGCCGTTTCAAAATCCGCAACTTCATTAATAAAGTTATTCAAAGGGCACCCATGCTGTTTTTCATACAGTGAAAAGGACTTTAAACGCTCTATAAAAGTAGATTCTATTATTTCTAACGCATTTCCATCTTGGTACAAGGGAGTAATCATTCCCTTGTATACTCGCTTTTGTACCGCTAGGCTAATCACTGCAAGCCCAACTTCCTTTTTGTTTTTAAAATGATGATAAAACGCACCTTTGGTAAGCTTGGTAGCGCTCATTATTTTATCTACACTCGTGGTTTTAAAACCACTTTGATAGAACAATTTAAATGACTCATCAATGATTAACTGCCTAGTGAGTTCTGACTTTGTTTTTTGCTCCATGCTACAAAGGTACAAAAAATACCATATAGTATGTTTTACTGGTTGTTTACTTAGAAAGGTTTTGTTTTCACGCTAGAAAAATGGCATACAATCCCCTTACTATCTCACTAAAAAAGCTTATCTTATACGCTTAATTATTCCACTACATCACTCTTGATTAAGACAGCAATAGTCTTCAAGACACAAACCAATCACTCCTTGAAAAGCTATCCTTTATTTCAGCTTAGAGCCTGGTCGATATTTCTATTCTTTGCGTTTTTTTCTTTTTCCCTGGCCAGTTGTAGCCAAGAAAAAAATGCCTCAGATACTACGATTACTTATTGGACATCAAACAATGGCGGCGAGATCGCTTTTTCCGACTGGGCGGTGGAACAATGGCAAGGCGCGCATCCTAATACTCCTATTAAATATCAGCCAATTCCCGAGGGGCAGTCTAGTGAAGAAATCATCCTGGCAGCAGTGGTGGCGCGTACAACTCCCGATGTTTATTCCAACATTTGGCAAGGCACCGTTGCTTTTTACAGTGACGCTGATATTCTCGTGGCACTAGATACCCTTGATGGGTTTCTTGATTTTATCCAAAGTCGTTGCTCCCCCTCTACTATTCAGGAGATCACGGCTAAAAATGGGCATATTTACCAACTCCCGTGGAAGATAAATCCGATCATGACAATTTACAACAAGCGGCTGCTCAGCGAGCTAGGTTATGATCAATTTCCTGCCACCTATTCCGAGTTTCTGCAAGCGGCCAAAGATTTTCAAAGTGACGAAAACAATGATGGCTATGTTGATCAATGGTTTGGCAACACCTCTGTAAAGCTAGCGTGGTATCAACGTTTGTTCAATTTTTACCCGCTATATCTGGCAGCTTCCGGAGGGGCTCCGCTCATTAAAGATGGTAAAGCTAACTTTAACAACGAGCACGCCATTGAAGCTTTCCGTTTTTTGCAAACACTCTATAGGGAAAACTACTTTTCTAAACAATCCGAATCTGCTGGCCAGGATCTCTTCGTCGCCGAACAATACGCCAGCAAGTGGACGGGGCCTTGGGAAATTCAATACCTGGAACGATTCAAAAAGGACGATTTCGCATATAATTTCGCCCCAATGCCTGTACCAGATACACACAAAGGGCCTATCTATACCTACTGCGACCCCAAAAGCTTCGTTATTTTCAATACTTGTAAAGCGCCACAGGCCGCGTGGGAATTCATAAAAAGTATGGTGACAGAGGAAGCGGATTTGCAATTTCTAAAAATGACTAACCAGCTCCCTCGCCGACAAAACCTAAATCAGTTGTCAGCGTTCATTGAACACTTTGCTGCTTTTCCTAAAATGCAGGCGTTTGCAAATCAAGTACAATATGTTGTTGGAGGAGATTATAGCCCTTACTTGACAGAGGTATTTGATATTATTTCACAAGAGTATGAAGCTTGCGTGCTGTATCAAACCAAAACCCCAGAACAAGCAATCGCGGATGCAGAAGCAGCCGTTAATGTACTACTTCGTGCGGAGCAGTCGTAAGTGACTCCCCCGTCTCAGCGGAAAAAAAATGGATTTTTTCTCGTTCTATATAAAGATCCATCGTTGCGGGCAAATTGTTACTCACTTCTTCACTGAGTAAGCGGGCCGATATTTGCTGGTTACCAATGGTTAAAAAGGCGAAGCATTCATGCCCCAAACGTTCCACCATTGGAATGTGCGCACTAAAGGGAATGGCTTTAGGCCCGGCTTTGGCAGCACTGGCATAGATGTGTTCTGGACGAATACCCATGGTCACTTTCTGGTGAAGAAATGCAGCAATTTCTGCCTGATTTTTTACCGAAACACGTATTTGCCCAGTCGCTTCGTCACGAAAGATGATATCTCCTTCTTCTTGTGTTATTTTTCCATCCAGGAAATTCATGGGAGGCGTGCCAATAAACCCTGCAACAAAACGATTTCGTGGAAATCGGTAGAGATTATCAGGCGTATCAACTTGCTGGATAACGCCCTGGTTAATTACCGCTATGCGATCCCCCAATGTCATTGCTTCTACTTGATCGTGCGTAACATAGACGATCGTGGTCTGCAGCTTTTTATGTAGGCGAGCAATCTCCAATCTCATCTGCCCTCGTAATTTAGCATCTAGGTTACTGAGGGGTTCGTCAAAAAGAAACACTCTTGGTTCTCGTACAATCGCTCGGCCAATGGCAATACGCTGCCGTTGCCCACCCGACATCGCTTTGGGCTTTCTTCCCAATAGGTCTTCGATACCCAGAATGGCGGCGGCGCTCATGACTTTTTCGTGAATGACCGCTTTACTCATTCCCCGTATTTTTAATCCGAACGCCATATTTTCATAGGCAGTCATGTGTGGGTAGAGTGCATAATTCTGAAAGACAATAGCAATATCACGATCCTTTGGAGGCAATTCATTAACAACTTGGTCGCCGATGTAAAGTTCTCCCATACTGATTTCCTCCAAGCCGGCAATCATACGTAGCAATGTAGATTTCCCGCACCCGGAAGGCCCTACTAAAACCATGAACTCACGGTCTTTCACTCCTAAAGTTACTTCTTTGATGGCCTGTACTTTGCCGTATTGCTTAGTGACCTTGTCAAATTTTATTGCTGCCATTGAAAAGCGTATTTAAGAGATTGATTAATAAAGCGTTGTAGTATATTTGGCCACAGAGAGGCACAGAGACACGGAATAACACAGTTTCTTTTATAGCCAAGTCGGCTAGTGTTCTGCGAGCTGGTCAGAAGACCAGATTGATATAACATCTTAGTTCGGAAACTAAGATGAGCTTAGTACTTTTTTTTGCGGGTTTTATTGCTTTAGATTTCCAAATATAAAACCTCTGTGTCTCAGTGCCTCAGTGGCTAGAAAAAATCAAAACAAAGTGCTTATTCTGGTTTCACCACAGCTAGCAGCGCCGCCTGTGCGACGGGTACCTGCTCTACCGCAAGCAACGTCAGCAAAGCCTCAATGGTAGATTCTGCTCCCGAATTTTGATTCACCTGATCCGCGCTATTGATGCCATCAAAAGTGCGACCGCTAGTGGCATCATAGATGACCTTTTCAGCGGGGTTATCGCCCAAAAACCAAGCCGTTAACTCCGCAGCCTGAAGCGCGTAAGCCTCTTCGCCAGTTAGCTCGTAAGCCTTCAGTGCAGCATAGACCATCGGGCGGATATTATATGCTATCTGCGGAAATTGTCGAACATTGACAAGCACCAGCTTTTTGTCTTTTTGCTCTATTTCGAAAGCATGGAGCCCATCTTGGGCTAAAAAGTACGACTGAAAACCACGTACTTCACGTAAGCCAGCAGCTACAAAACTGGCTTCTTCGATCAGCTCTCCTGCTGACAGCAGTGCATAAGCTTGCGTATTCCCCCAGGCATGCCACAGGTTCTGCCAGCTCAAAAATGCTCCATAGGGAGCTTGTTCTTCGCTACCGGCCTGCGCACTCAGCATTAAATCCCCCATTTTCCTAATAAGCGCTCTCAGTTCCTCAGAAGGAGACTGGCGATAATGGTTATTGAGCCCTTGCAAGATAACAGCAATCTGGTCTGTCCCCATTTCCGATAAACAACGGGGAAGCGATAGTCCTGCGACCTCGTAAGTATCCTCGGGTTCTGGACACAATTGGCTAATAAGAGGAATCATTACGTCAATTACCGTAAGGCTACGGCTTTGTACCTCCTTTAGCTCCTTAGCATTCACTACTCGAAGTTCCGTCAAAGCCCAAAAAGCTCTCCATGACCACGAGTTGGGAGTGGCAACGCTATTTTGGTGTGTCGTATTCACCGTTCCGTCAGGAAAAACGAAATTATTAAAGTATCCATTTTCTGCTTGCATTTGCAAGATAAACTCAGCCAGAGATTCAATTCTTTCAAGGATCTTGGCCGAAGGTTCCTGCTCATAATAGCGGCAATAAAAAACCAAGCTACGCGCCACATCATCCACACAAGTGAAGCCCTCGTCTTCATCCGTCACCAGACGATAATCAGGTGCCTCGCTGTAAATCCAGATGCCACCTACCTCTTGGTCTTTTACTTTGAGGGTGGTGAATAAATGATCGAGATGACTCGTATTGATTAAGCTTACCGGGCTTTCAGCCTGTGTTGTTTCGTCCTCAGCAGCAGCAGCAGGTGATGGTGAGCAGCTAAAGCAGAAGCTTGCTAAGCCTAAAACTTGGAGAAGAATATATCTAGCCCTCATTTAGTTTTTCTTTAATAATTCAGCAATAAGATCGTTCTCCGCAACAGTCGCGAAGCTGATAGCGCTATCTGACATGGCATAAGGAATAACCAAATGACCAGCATGCGCGATCATGCCACAGGTGTACAGCACATTGGGTACGTAACCTTCTCTTTCTTCAGCGTTTGGTGACAAAAGCGGCAGTTCCAGGCTGGCGATCACCTTTTCCGGTTTTTCAAGATCGAGGAGCGTACAACTCAGCACATATTTACGCATAGGGCCCACGCCATGGGTGAGCAATAGCCAGCCAGCGGCCGTCTTTACGGGGCTTCCACAATTACCGATTTGCAACATCTCCCAGCCCCGTTCTGGTACTTGCAGCGGCTGTGACTCCTCCCAAAAATGGCGATCATCGGAGTACATGATCGATAAGCTACGGCCTCCTTGACGGCCAACCATGGCGTAACGGCTGCCTATTTTTTCAGGGAAGAGGGCCATTCCTTTATCCGAAGCCATACTGCCGTAAAAAGGACCGATTTTAAAATGACGAAAATCCTTGGTTTCAATAAGTTGTGGTCGAATTTCCCGGCCATTATATGCCGTATAAGTTCCCAGGTAAGTGGTCTCGTCGCTATGCGTAAAAGTCACGAAACGAGCATCTTCCATTCCATTGGTTTCTGACTGAGAATGTGGAAAAAGAACTCTACTCATCAGAGGAGTGCTTTCATCAAAATCTACTTCATAATTTAATTCAAAGACGAGTGTCAGTTCCGCTTTAATTTCCTGCTGCTGGGCAGGCGTTAGTTCAGACAACGTATCAACAACTTGCTTTGCTTCCGCTAAGCTAAAAGACGCGGGTAAAGTTTGTGCTAAAAGCTCTTGTCCTTCATCGGAAATATCCAACCTGTTTATCACAAAAGACTTGTCACGTACCAGGTTCGAGGAAACGTTCCCGCTCGAGAGATACCCGGAGCGCTCGTCAAGCACAACGCCTCCTTGCGCATCTATCAACCCAGTGGCAAACGTAACGGAAGAAATATGCCCTTCTCCAGCAGCCCTCAAACTCATCAAGAATCGTACGCCCCCCGCTGAAACTCCTTGCTGGTCAGGATGAACGACAATGGAAGGGTTAAAAAGCGCAGCAGCTTCAATACTGTACTCATTGGTAAAATAAGCGCCGAGTAGTACCTGCTTAGGAGCGTCTGCAAGGGGTGGAACGTATTGGGTCACCCTTTCATAGTTTTTGCGAAAAATACCGGGCAAATCGGCGTGTCGTTCGCCAAATTCCTGGTACAAGTTCTCTAATTGCTCCGCCGCCGCCGCCGCCGGCAACGATCGGATATAGTCAGCAACAGGCGCAATGCGCGCTGCGTTCCCAATATTGAGGTAACGAGCCAATACCCGTTGAGGGTTAGCGTATAATCGAATCTTTGTTCTTTTGATTGTTTTCATATTAAATTATGGATCGTTAGTTATCCTTTTAGCCCTGAAGAAGCCATACTCTGAATAAAATGTTTCTGAAAAACAGCGTAAGCAATAATTATAGGCAAGGCTAGTAAAAATGCCGCTGCCAGCTTAACCCCCAACTGTGCCTCAGCTCGCCCACCTACAGCAAAGAGTGTAACCAATTGCGGCATCGTCATTAAGTCTTCTTCTCGAATGACGATCAATGGCCAAAGGACATCATTCCACGAATTCATAAAAGTGATGATCCCTACAGTAATCAATGTGGGTAAAATATTAGGCCATAGCACCTGAAAAATGATCCGTAATTCACCACAACCGTCTACCCGAGCGGCGTAGATAAGGTCATCAGGGATGGCTTTGAAAGCCTGCCGAAAAAGAAGAATGGCAAACGCACCATTGAGTGCAGGTACGATCAATGCTGCCAGCGTATCTACCCATCCAAATTCTACCATGAGGATATAATTCGGGATTAAGGTAATCTGAAACGGGAGGGTCATCGTAAAAATGATGATGTAAAAAAGGGCCTCGCGCCCGCGAAAGTGGAGCTTAGACAAAGCGTAGCCTGTCATCGACCCAAAGGTCAACACGCCCGCTGTTGCCGTGAGCGCGACCAAACTGCTGTTCAAAAAAGAACGCCAGATAGGGATTTTATCAAAGAGTGCCAGGTAGTTGTCCAAGGTAAAACCCTGCGGCAAAATACCCAGCTTGGTAATGTTGGCTTCTGGCGTAAAAGAAGCCAGCAGCATCCAATAGAATGGGTAGATAAAAGCCAACGCAGCTATCACCAAAACAAAGTACAACAGAATGCGGGATAATTTCATGGTAAATACTTATGTATTGCGCAAAAAATAAGCTTAGCCTTCTTTTAAGCTTTCCAAATAAATGGCACACTTATAAATGAACCGTTTAGCCACTTATTTTGAAAGCGAAGGTTCAACTTATTTTTGTGCTGTCTCTATTCGTCAGCTTCAATCGTGTATTTCTGAACAGCAACTACTAACATAATCAGGACCGCAAAAAAGAGTCCCAAAGTAGCGGAATACCCCATGTGGTAATACCCAAAGGCCTGTTTGTAGATGTAGAGCATCGCCGACAAGGTACTATTCAGTGGGCCTCCATCTGTCATAATGTAGGGTTCGATAAAGAGGCTAAACCCTCCTATTGTCGACAAGATTGCTACCATGAAAAGCGTGGGATTGATCGCCGGCAAAGTAATGTACCTAAACTGCTGCCAGGAGCTTGCTCCTTCTACCTTTGCAGCCTCGTAGTAGCTTTGTGGAACAGCTTGTAGACCGACTAAAAAAAGGATAACGTACAGCCCCACATTCTTCCACGTGGCCATTATCGCAATAGAGATCATAGCGATCTTGGGGTTAGTGAGCCAGCCTACCCTGGCAAAGCCCAAATCCGTCAACATCCGATTCAACAGCCCCGTCTCGACCCCCAGTAATTGCTGCCACAGGATAGTAACCACCACCCCGGAAACTACCACCGGCAAGAAGAAAGACGCTCGAAAAAAACCACGCATGAATAATTTTTCATTCAAGACGTAGGCCAAACCCAAGGCGATCAACACCTGTAAAGGGATATGAATAAGGAGAAATTTCAGGGTATTCAAGATGGCCTTCCAAAACAATCTATCCTGGATAAGACGAGAAAAATTATCCATTCCTACAAATTCCATCGGAGCAATAATATTCCATTTATGGAAAGTAAGCAGGATAGAAAACCCTACCGGAAACAGAATGAAAAATACGAGATGTAGCAAGTAGGGAGAAACTATCAGATAAGGTAACAATCGGCTTTTTGTACGGTTTTGCAGCATCTTTTTTCGTCGATTTAGACTGTCGTTAATATATCAGTAAGAATATCCTGGACAGATAAAGTAGCACCGCAGATGACTTCGTCTGAAGCACCGTAATACATCGTCAGTTTGTCGCCATCCAGGAGGTGACCATTGGTAAATATAACATTCCCAAAAAAGCCCATCTGTTCATAAATGGAATCAGGTTCCATTAATGGTCGATGAGAACGAGCCAATACCTTGGAGGGGTCTTCTAAATCGAGCAGAGCAGCTCCGAGGCAATACCGATGTTCTCCATTCGCTCCGTGATAGATCATCAGCCAGCCTTCCTCCGTCTTAATGGGGGCTGCTCCCGCTCCTACCCTGGCGCTGTCCCACCAACCTTCACGGGTTTGCAAAATACACTGATGCCCTCCCCAATGCAGCAAATCAGGAGAAGAAGCAATCCAGATAAAATTTCCTCCCGGACCATGCCCTGACGGGCGATGAAAGCAGTAATATTTACCTCCTATTTTTTCTTCAAAAAAAGCACAATCTTTATTGTGAGGTGGAAAAATCATGCCTTCTCTTCTAATCTCACGCCAGTCTTGCGTTCGCATAAGGCCTACACCTACGCCACTCTCTGATACTTGGGTATAGGTTAGGTAATACTCGCCTTCAAAAAAGCTCACCCGACAGTCTTCGATACCGTAAGTTTCAAGCTTACCTTTACCAAAAAGCTGGGTGGGAAAGCCTGCCGGTTCAACGAACGATTTACCATCTTCGCTACAAACCAAACGCAGATGAGAAATAGTCGACAAGTATTTTTTGCCATTGTGCCCAATCATTCGGGGATCAGAAAGGTCTACTTCTTCTTTTTTGAAAGAGAGTACCTCGATGGTTCCATCTTCTTTAAGGACAGGAAATGAGACAACTCCTTCCTGCTGTACCGGGCGTTCTGCCACCCGAAGGAGTAACCATATTTTCCCATCAAAACGAAAAACCCCTGGATTGAGTACACATTCTACGACCCAGCCAGGTTGGCTCGGCGCAATATCTTTTGTTGTTAAAATAGGGTTACCAACAAACCGTTTAACCGTATTTGCCATAATGCTAATTACGAGTTTGGAAAGAAGGAAGGTTAGCCGTCATTGCTAACCTTCCCTTACTTGTTTTATAGATGTTCCGACTTACTGCTTATTGAACATTACAGTTCCCAGGTTCTTGCCTCCCAACACAAAGTTGAGCGAATAGATACCCGCAGGGTAATCAGATACAGACAAATCGAATTGCCCATTGGCTACTTCAGCAGGGGTCAAGCGTAATACATCCAACTGGCGACCAGCTGCGTCAAAAGTGCGCAACAAAAGGGGCTGATTGGCTGGCAATTCGTGCCGTACATTCAGTATATCCGTCGTAGGATTAGGGTAAACACTTTCGATGTAAGTACCAACCAAATTGGGCTCATTCGTACCTACTACAATAGATCCTGTCTCATAAAGTGTTGCAATTTCTGCGGCCGTTAATGCCCGGTTGTAAATCTTTACGTTGTCCAAAGCACCATTAAAGTACTGCTCGCCTTCTACCGGGTTGTTACCCATACCGAGGGACATAGCAGTAACGTTTAATACTCCAGGAGATGGCTTGCTGTTTGCCTGGACACCATTGACATACACCAAATCGTTTTCACCATCATGCACCATCGTTACATACCACCAGAATCCTGGTACCAGTTCATTGCCGTCACCGCTATCCATGTCTGAGATCAATTCTGGAAACTGAGCTGTATTACTGTTGGTTGTCCAAACGATTTTGGTATGCTGTGGCAAAGAGATTTTCCAGCGTTCGCTCCAGTGACCAAAATCCATGATGTAAGCTTCCGCTTCAGCTGTGTTGATTTCATCTACACGAATCCAGAAGGCTACCGAAGTGTAATCAGAAAGCAGTTGTACCGCATTAGGTGCCAGTACAGAATCCTGCATCCCATCAAACTTGATGTTCATGCCGCCACCATGAGGGTGCGTCGCATTTTCAAAAATTGGATCACCACCAATGACCCCGTGGTTTTCGTAAGGCGTCGCATCGTTGGCGTCGCCATCGAAAGGATAGTGAGCCACCAAACCGGGCTCTGCCGTTTCCAGTGGTTCCGTCGTACTAAGCGTTAGTTCAGCTAATTCCGAAACATTCCCCGCCAAATCGAATGCAGCTACTTCGAAAGAATATAGCTCAGAAGGCTCCAATCCCGTCACCAAGATCGAAAGGTTTCCGGCACCGATGGTATCATAAGCTACGGCATCTAACCAAATATAATAGCCCGCCACTTGCGTATCATCGGTAGCTGCTTCCCAACTTAGAAGCACAGAGCTAAAGCTGGGAGATCCCATCAGGTTAACGGGTGGCGTGGGAGGAGTAATATCGGGTGTTTCATCAACACCAGTAGTCACGGCTAAACTGCTAGGCAAAGATTCATTACCTGCCGCATCTATGGCCGTCACCGCAAAGGAGAAGGTGGTCAGTGGCGTTAAAAGGGGGAAATAAGCACTCGTTTGTTGCGTAGTTGCAGCAAGTACGCCGTCCAGATAAACGTTATAAGCGATGACCGCTTCGTTATCAGTAGCAGGTAACCACATCAGGTCAACATTATTGAAGACTACGTCAGCGGCAAGATTAAGGGGAGCATCGGGAGCTTCGTTATCTGTTATCACCGGAGGAGTAGACTGTTCTGTATAAAGGGCTGCTACGGCTGCTCCGTCAAGCGCAATGCTATACAACTGTACCTCATCCAAACTTCCATCCAACCAATTGCCACCATCAATGGGGTTATAACCCATCCCCAGAGGGTGAGTCGTGCTGTTTAAATCACCGGCCACGTCTTTCTCTGCGACCTGGGCGCCGTTGAAGTAAATGATGTCTTTGCTACCATCATGTACCATTACCACGTGCGTCCATTCACCCACAGGTAGTTCGTTACCATCTCCGCTATCCATGTCGGAAATGCCACTCGTATTATTTGTGGTAAAAACGGGCTTACCGTGGCTGGGTAGCGAAATTTTCCAACGCTCCTGCCAGCCGCCATTCGACAACAAGAAATATTCACCGCTAGCGGGCAAGGTGTTGAGGTTTATCCAGAAGCTGATACTTGCTAATGGTGAATTCTGCTGGGTAGAGTTTGCCGCGGTCACTTCCGTGGCACCGTCAAAAGCAGCAGCTTGATTGGTACGGCCAAAACGATCTGTTGTCAGCACGGGCGTGGAAGCATCATTATTGTAGGCCGTCTCATCGTTACCGTTACCGCTGAAAGCGTAATGGGCGACCAGATCACTATCAGCAGGTGCCGCGTTTTGCGCCGCGTAGAGTGCTGCAATAGCAGTTGCATCAAGTGCTTCGTTGTAAATACGTAAATCGTCGATAGCACCATCAAAGAAGCTACCGCCATCGATAGGGTCGTGCCCGATACCGAGTGGGTATTTGGTCTTTGCCAGTGCGCCAGCTGCGTCGCGCTCGTTGGCCAAACTGCCATTAAGGTAAATAAGATCTTTGCCGTTCGTAGCATCGTGTACCATCGCTAGGTGCGTCCAAGTGTCCAGAGTTAGTGGCGTACCAGAATCGAGGTCATTACAACAGCTTGCCGTATGGGTTGTCCAGACAGGTTTGCCATGGTTAGGCATAGAGATCTTCCAGCGTTCCTGCCAACCGCCATTCGATAACAGGTAGGCTTCGCCGGAAACAGGAAAGCTATTGGCTTTTACCCAAAAAGCGACCGTCGTTGCATCAGTTTGTAAGGCAGCTGAATTAGGGGCAACGGCTGCTCCTTCGAGGGCATTTGCTCCCCATCCGTGGCGGTTAGCCACCTCGGTTCCTCCAGAAAGTAGTTCGGCGGTATTGCCAAACTGGCTATCGTCGTGGCCGTCTCCGTTTAGGCTGTACAGCGCAACCTCTGGCGTTGCCGTTCCAGGGAACGTCGCTTGCTCACCGTAGAAGGTATTCACTTCGCCAGCGGTCAGTGCGTAATTGAAGATGGCGACCTCGTCGATCACCCCGTCTGTCCAATTGCCACCATCAACGGGATTGTAGCCGATTCCTAGTGGGTGTGTTGTTGCATTGAGGTCACCCACTACATTCTTTTCTGCGGCAAGAGCACCATTGATATAGATTATATCTTTGGCACCATCATGCACCATCATTATGTGGGTCCATTCGCCAGCACTTAGTTCATTACCATCACCACTGTCCATGTCTGAGATACCACTCGCACTATTCGTCGTAAAGACGAGTTTACCGTGATCAGGCAGGGATATCTTCCAACGTTCTTGCCAACCGCCATTGGACAACAAGAAGTATTCACCCGTAGCAGGCAAACTGTTGAGCTTGACCCAAAAAGCGATGGAAGTTGTAGCCGAATTCAACAAAGAGGAATTAGGTGCCGTCACTTCGGTACTTGTACCATTGAACGCCAATGCGCTGTTACCATATCCAAACCGATCGGTAGCGATCGCTGCATCCTGCAATGCTGCATGGTTTCCATAGGCGTCATCAAAACCTGCCGCAGAAAAAGAGTAGTTAGCAACAATAGCGTTTTCTACCGCTGGTGCTATACTTTGCTCATTATATAGTGCTGTAACCTCGGCATCAGAAAGGCCTTCACCAAAGATCATCACTTCATCCAGAGCACCCGTAAAGTAATTGGCATCATCGATAGGATTGTAGCCTATTCCCAAAACATTGGTAGTTGCATTCATATCGCCTGCAACGGCTTTTGTTGCTACGACCGCACCATTTATATAGATTTTGTCTTCGGTACCATTATGTACCATCGCCACGTGGGTCCACTGGCCAGCAACGAGCTCGTTGCCATCACCAGCATCCATATCTGAGATACCGGAGGTGTTATTGGTCGTCCAGATCAACTTTCCGTGGGCGGGAAGTGATACTTTCCAACGCTCCTGCCAACCACCAAAGGAGAATAGAAACTCTTCGCCTTGTTCTGGCAAAGCAGTAACGTTCACCCAGAAGCTGAGGGTTGTTTGTGGCGTATTCAGGATGCTGCTATTAGGAGCCGTTACGCTGCTTTGCTCTCCGTCAAACAAAAAAGCGCTATTGGCAAAACCGAGGCGGTCCTGAGTCAGCTGTGCTCCATTCACTACGGCATGGTTAGCATTGGTAGTTATATCTTTGGCACTCCCCGAAAAATCGTAGTGCGCTAGTGGGGTTTGTGCGAGCGCACTTGTTGTACTGAGTAAACAGACAACACCCAATAATAAAAGGTATAAATGTTTCATCATCTCAATATGGTATTAAAGTTAAGGAACAGCACAAAAGTAAATTGAGCCGACGTTTTTCAAAAAGCAGGCTAAGTGGTTCATTTTAAGCGTGCCGGCTTTTTGAAAAACCTATAAAGAAGGCTCAATTTATTTTTTGCGCAATACAATGGTTATTAAATCTTGATTACGGTACTTACAGATCGCCCCAATGGGCTAGTCCAAACTAGGTAATAGTGGCCTTCAGGCCAGTGTTCAACCGCTATTTGTTCGGTATCGCTTGTCGTTATCTGGCTGTATATTCTTCGACCTAATACATCGAAGACATCAATGCGCCCTTCTTGATTTTGGGCTAATCCCCAATGCAAGAAAAGTGTATTTTTTACGGGATTGGGGTAAATCAGTAGTTCTTCTTTAGCCAATGTGAGAAGTTCATCAGTAAGGGTTACACCTCCTTGATACAGCGTATTCACTTCCACTGGTGTGAGGGCATAATCGAAAATTTTCACCTCATCAATCACTCCTTTGAAGTTGTATTCTACCTCACCAGGTAACATCTGCCCGATCAAGAGTGGGAAGGTGGTCGTACGAATCAAGCCACTAAAGGCTTCATATGCCGCTAGTTCTCCGTTCAGATAAAGTGCCAGGTACGCGCCATCATAGGTGGCCGTAAAATGGTAGAATTCCTCAATCGCTAAAGGTTCTGAGACATCTAAGTCCCGAACACCATTGAGGGTATTCACCGTCCAACGCAATTGCTGCTGCGGGGTGATAGAAACTTTCCAGCGATTTTGCCAACTGCCGTGAGAAACAACAAAAGCTTCACGTTCCAGCAATGTATTCATCTTCAACCAACCACTTACCGTAATGGCTTCCTGAACATTCATGATAGGCATGTTCTCCACTGCAATGTGCTGGCTACCTCCGTTGAAGTAATAAGCGTTATTGTTAGCCCCTAGCAAGTCGGTCGTCAAGAGTACACCGCTGGCCTGACCATGTAATTCGTTGCCACTCACATCAAGCGCGTTCCCCGTAAAGGGATAATGGGCAATGATTTCTCCTGCCGTGGAGACAAAATTGCGCACTAATATTTCCGTGGTGCCAATTGTGCTTTGTCCCTCCTCGTCGGTAACGACAACCTCAATTTCAATAATACCTTCTACCGCGGGAGCATCCCAACTGGCCGTCGCGCCATTGCCATTTATAATACCACCATCGACTGACCAGCTGTAACTTAAACTTTCCGGAGCTTCATCGGTCGCCAGGCAGTTAAAGGTGACGATGCCTTGTGGGGCTGTAAATGGCGTACTTTTTTCTATGGTAATAATCTGTGGAGCGAGATTGATTTCCGGTACAATCGGCAAGATCAACAAGGCTGTATCCTGGTTACCTGCTTCATCAACTACAATGCACTGAATATCTACCACTCCTTCGCTTACAGGTGCTGTGTAAACGATACGGTCGCCATTGTCTGCAAACGTACCCGCGGTAACAGACCAAGTGTAAGTCAGCTCATCACTATCGATGTCTTCCACCGTAGCATAGATGGTCGTGGAAGTCGTAGCAGCCACTGGCGAATCTTCTGCCGCTAAACCTCTAAAACGAGGAGCAGCTGCATAAGCCTCTGCATTTTGCTGATAATCAACAACTACACCATCAATGAGCATCTTATTTTCCTCGTAAGTGATTTCTCCTCCAGCAGGGCAAACCACCAACATTCGAGCAGCATCAGCCAAAAGAGAGACACTAAGATCTCCACTTACATTTTGCGCGATGAAAGCCTCTGTCAAGGCATCGTAAACATCAACGGGGTCATCGCCCAAGGCCAACGTAATGGTCTCTGTTTGCCCATAAGGGTTGTAATATAAATAAGAAGGATAAGCTTCCGCTGCGAAGAAATCCGTCTTCAATAAATCAATCTGCAGGATGCGCTGCACTTCCGTTGGTTCAATGATCGCTCCTAGGTAGCCAATAGAGCCTGTACTGTACAAAGAAAGATTCGTTTCCGCCCAGCCACCATTCAAGGCATCACCCGTAGAGAAGGGCGACTGTCCATCCATATCTTCGCGTAAAGCCTCGTAGCCAATCACCTGTTGGGGGTCATTGGCCATGGACCACTCTGAACCATCCTGAAGGAAACTCGGTAAAAATCCAGGGTAAAAAAGGCGGGTAGCATTAGCTAGGTTAAGCACCCACTTGCCTATGGCACGCGCAAAACGCTTATCGTAACGTACCGCTGGAACCAATGCTGCTGCTTGTTGTACGCCATTCAGTTGAAAAGCATAATCGTCACCATTATCGTTGGCCTCGCCCACCAAGCCAGAAACATCGAAGTTGTTCCAGTTGCCGACAATTGTTCCCCAACCCCGCAAGGGACCGCGGTCAAATGACCAATTGATCATTTTCTCTATATCGTAGTTGGTGCCCAATTCTCCGTTCATTCGGGCGGCAGTGAGCGTTCCGTAGGGCAATTGCAACTCGTAGGAAGGATTAGAGGACCAGTCGTCTAGAAAATCCAAAGCCCATTCTGCTCCTTGCAAGTAAGCTTCATTACCCGTTTCATTCCAAGCTTGGTAAAGCAACCATGCGAAGGCACCAGCGGCCTCCGGCTCAGGAACACCCTGAGCATTGGGCGTCATTTCCCTAAAATCCCAAGCCCGATAATTGAGGTAAGGAACCGCCCAAGGAGTAGCGCCACCTCCCATCGTTTTAATGGCTTCCAGCATTTTATCTGCGATAGTGACAAACTGAAGGTCGGCCTCCCCTCCCATCTCAGGATACAAGTCGTAGAGCTGATAAAAGTAGACGTTGGGCATCATGTCATACCACCAATCATTGCCACTGCTGGTAGAGGGTGCATTGAGGTAGATGTTCTCGCCGTTGGCTTTATTGTAAAAATCCTGGCTCATCCGCACCCAATTGCGGCCAAACTGATTTTGCTTGTTCTGGCCCACCAGCGTCGCCCCCACCAAGGATGGCAATACATTAATGGCCTCGTTGCTCATCGAAGAAAAGGTACCTACGTAGGTGTCCAACCTAAAGGTGGGGCTAAGCGGGTAGTTAACCCCACTTGGCTGAACCGTACAGAGCGGCAAATACTGGCCTGTCAGCTCCGTATCATAGACCATTTCATCGTACTCCAAGGCCACGGTTTTCCAGTCCAGCAGGTTGTAGGGCGCTGGCTGGTTAGGCATCGCCTCAATTCGAGGAATGGCTATTTGCCCCGATTGCCCAGCTAAAGCCAGCGGTAGCAAATACCCAAGCAATAGCATTCCCTTCTTTATCTTTTGCAGCAAAACAAGCATATTGTTTAATTTACGCGAGAATCTAATATAAACACATCATTATCAGCACCTTAACCACTCTAACATCCACGCTACCAGGTAAAAACAAGCAATACCTGGTATAGAGCATCCATTTAGAATGATCAAAGTTCCTATACCTAAGTACGGTGAGATGTTCCTTCGGAGCTCTTGCTTTGCAGGAACCCCCAAAAGCACCACGTAGTAAAAGCGAAGCTAAACCTCAGGTTTTAATAATTCGGGTTTTGTTTGAGTTCTGGATTGAGGTCTATTTCTGTTTGTGGGATGGGGAAAACCTCATGCTTCCCTACCTCAAACCCCACTAGTGAATCGGCGGCGACACCCCAGCGAACAAGGTCGAAAAAACGATGTAGTTCGAAACCCAACTCTACCTGCCTTTCGTGCCGCAAAAGCTCCCGCAGTGCTGCTTGATCGGTAGTGGTGATGACGGGTAGTGTCGTGGCTGGCTCGATGGATTGGGCACGCGCACGCGCACGTACTTCTTCTAGTGGAGCCAGTGCTGCCGAGGTTTGGTTTAATTCAATCAGCGCCTCCGCTTCCCACAGTAGTACTTCCGCATAACGAATAGCTGTATAGTTGATGTCGCCATCCGCTTTCTGAGTTACGACAGAGTCTGATTGGATATATTTCCGTACACTGTACTTCGTAGAGGAAAAAGAATTGGTATAGATACGATCAAAGTACTCATCGCCACGCATAGCCACCGTAATAGGCAGGCGAGGATCTCCCTCTTCAAAAGCAGCCACAAAAGATGGCGTAACCTCGGCGAATCCATAGCCATCAATTTTGCGGGAAGCCCACCATTGGTTGAGAAAATTACCCAGCCCCAGCTCGAGGTTGGCATGCTGAATTTCCCATACCGACTCGCTATTATTCTGTGTGAATTTACCGTAGTTATCGGCATAGTCTTCCACCAAAGCATAAACGCCCAAGTCTTTGATGCGGCTCACGTAGCTTACTACTTCCGACCAATTCTCTGCATATAAATTGGTCTTACTGGCCAGTGCCAATGCTGCTCCCTTGGTCGCACGACCTTCGCTACCAGCGGCAGCTACTACAGGCAATAGAGACGCTGCACGCTCACAATCGGCAATAATTTGCGCAAAAATTTCCTCTCGCGAGCTGGCCGGCTGGCGCAGCTCATCGGGTGGCAACAATTCCGTTAATAATGGTACCTCGCCAAATACCTGGGTCAATAAGAAATGATAGTAAGCACGCAAGAAAAGTGCTTCTCCGGTGTACTGCGCTCGCAGTGTTTCTTCCACTTCTACATTTTCGATATTATCCAGCACAAGGTTACACTGAGCAATACCCTCATACTGCACCTTCCAGAAGGTATTAAATTCTTCTGTACGAGGTGTATAAGTAAAGGCTTCCAGCTCTACCAGACCAGGGCGGGAACCATCGCCTCCAGTGATGGCTTCATCGGAGGTTATTTCGGCAAAAGCCCAATAAAAATTACCATTATTATTGTTTAGCAACAAAGGCCCATAAGCCGCATTGAGTGCCTGAAGCGCATCTTCCCCTGTTTGGAAAAAACTGCCAGCATCGTAAATCCCAATCGGGTCTTTATCTAATATCCCTTCACATGAAGTGAACATCAACAAGGGTAAAATATAGCGTAGTAATTTCATCGTTTTCTATTCTTTTTAAAACTTAAGTTGAACGCCCGCAGTGATCGTTCGTGGCGCGGGTACTGTTCCCCAGTCAATCCCCACCGCCAAATCGGAAGAGATACCTAGGCCTTGGGTATCGTTGGCATTTGCTTGTATTTCAGGGTCTAACCCAGGATAATTGGTGAGTGTGAGGGCATTTTGAACGGTGCAATAAACACGGAAGGTGTTGATCTGCTCATTATTGAGTAGCGGAGCAAAATCATAGCCCAATGAAATATTCCGAATCCGCAGGTAAGAACCATCTTCCAGGAAGCGGGTCGAAGGACGGCGGTTGCCATTGCGGTCATCAACACTTACCCGAGGGATGTCGGTATCTGTATTGGTAGGCGTCCACCGATCAAGAATATCACGATAGGAGTTAAAGCCTCGCAACTGGGTTTCGTAAGCAAAATTTCCGTAGAGGAAATAGATATCATTGCCTTCAACCCCTTGCACGAGCATAGAAAAATCCAACCCGCCCCAATTGAGCCCGAGCTGTAAACCATAGCTAAAATCAGGAAATGGATTACCTACGTGCTTCCGGTCTTTATCGTCTATGACATTGTCTCCATTGAGATCGGCAAACTTGACATCGCCTGGACGAGTAAACTGGGTTTGGAACGGACTAGCAGCGATCTCTTCTTCTGACTGAAACAAACCCACCATCTCCCAGAGGTAGAAAGAACCTACCGGGTGACCAGCTTCCGTACGTGTCAACGGCCCATCCGATAAACCAAAGCCCCCTAAAATAGGCTCACTGTCGGCAATGGAAGTGACTTCATTACGCAGGCTTGTGAAATTGGCACCGATGGTGTAACCTACTTTTCCAATCCTATTTTTGTAAATCAAGCCCAGCTCAATTCCTTCGTTTTGAACAGTTGCTGCGTTGACAAAAGGAGGGCGAGTAGCTCCTCCCGACTGAGGTACAGGAACTCGTACTAGAATATCCTCTGTCGTTTTCCGAAACACATCAGCCGTAATCGACAAACGATCACCACTAAAGGCGACATCCATCCCAAAGTTGGTCTGCGTGCTGGTTTCCCAACGGATATTACTGTTACCTATTTCTACGATATTAGCACCCGTTGCTACACTGTTGTCGTTTCCAAAAACATAGACACGATCGCCGACATCAACCAAGGAGCTAAAGGGGTAAACCCCAATTTCCTGATTACCTAAGCGCCCCCAACTAGCTCGTAGTTTCAAACTAGAGACAAAGTCCTGTCCGACAAAAAATGGCTCGTTAGAAATATTCCAAGCCGCTGAAACAGAAGGAAAAGTCCCCCAACGATTGTTTTTACCAAAACGAGAAGAGCCATCCCGACGAATAGCTGTACTGACCACATAGCGCCGTTTGTAAGAATAAGTAAACTGACCAAAATAAGACAACAAGGCCCATTCTGTGGCAATACCAGAAGCACCAACATTGCTGATTTCTTCTGGTACACTAGCATCAATATAGCGAAAGAGAGGATCGCTGCGTCTAAAATTATTAGCAGACGCCCCTAGATAGTCGGTATGATTCTGAATGGCCTCCATTCCTACAAGTGTGGAGATACGATGTCCACCAAAATCACGTTCGAAGTTAATCGAATTGTTCCACACCAAGGTTTGCTCGAATACCCGGCCTTCGTTCAACGAGGTAGGGTCGTAAATTGCAGGAGACAAACGCTCTTTGAATAACTTACTGCGCTCAAAGAGCAGATCTCCCCCCAGTGTTGTTCTTAGCTGAAGTCCATCAAGCAAGGTATATTCTGCGAATACCGAACCAAACATACGATACCGATTGATTGTCCAATCCGTATTTTGATTAAAAGCCAGAGGATTGGCATTTCCATCACCAAAAATTGTAGGATCTGATAGTTCAGAAGAAGTCTTCACTAGCGTACCGTCGGCATGATATACAGGAAATAAGGGAGAAGCAATCAACGTATAACGAACACCACTAGGTTCATTCCCGGCACCAAAACCATCTCCCGAAGAGTTGATCACCTGCCGATCGGTAGCAGAAAAGGAAATATTACTACCTAGGCGAAAACGATCATTGCCAATATCTCCATTGATACGTAGTTGATATTTATCAAACCCCTGCCCTTGGTAGATCCCGTCTTGGGTAAGGTACTCTCCTGAAATAAAGAAACGGCTTTGTTCTCCGCCGCCCATTGCAGAGAGAGAATAACGTTGCATCGGAGCTACTCCAAAAACGAGGCCGAGCCAGTCGGTATCTGGTAAAGTATCTAAGATTGATAAATCATAGGTTGGTAGAATATTAGCAGGGTTACGCAGCTCATTGGCATTAGTAATTCCCTCATTGCGAATAGTCAAAAATTCTTCTGCATTTAGCAACTCCGGTAACCTGACGGGTTGCTGGATACCAGTGTAAGCCTCAAAGTTAAAAACAGTCTCTCCCGGTTGTCCTCTTTTAGTAGTAATCAAAACAACTCCATTCGCTGCCCGTGCCCCATAAATAGCCGCTGCGGCTCCATCTTTAAGTATTTCAATAGAAGCAATATCGCTAGGAGAAAACATATTAATATTACTGGTAGTGGGCACACCATCTACGACATAAAGCGGATTATTATTACCCAGTGATCCGGCTCCTCGAATCCGAACAGCGATATCATCGCCTGGTGCGCCCGTGACCTGAGTCACAACAATGCCCGGTGCCTGCCCCTGTAGTGCTTGATCAATACCTACGACTACGAGCCGTTCTATATCTCTAGACTTTATAGAGCTAATAGCTGAAGAAACCTCACTTCTGATTTCTCTTTTATAGCCCGTCACAACAACTTCATCCAACAACTTTGCATTTACTCCGAGAACAATCTCTATTTCTGATCGACCAGCAATAAGAACCTCCTGATCATCATACCCTAGATAACTGATTACCAATGCGATATCAGCAGCACTCACCTCCAATGAAAAACGACCATCCAAATCTGTCGTCACCCCATTAGTCGTTCCTTTCTCGAGGATACTTGCACCAATTAATGGCTCTTGATCAGTGCCTTCTATCACCCTGCCATTCACTACAAACGACTGTGCAATGAGGGGTGTCATTCCCATCAAAAACAACAGTGGCAACGCCCATAAGATGAGTTGCTTACCAGTATGTTTACAGTGCAAAATTACGTCCAAATTTGTGCTCATAGAATAATCCTTTATGATTAGCATTGTTAAAGGTCAATATTTACAGGAAGCCAAAATAGTACTATTAAGCAAAAAAACAGTACTTTCATGAATTCCTAATAACAATACATTATTCCGTATAAAAAAAATACTTAAAACCTTCACAGGAAAAGAACCAACAACAAACACTTTAATTTTTAAATATGGATATCTATCGGGAAATAACCCCACTGAAAAACCAGGATGTCTTAGTGGTATTAGATTCCACCAACAATGGCTTTGATTATCCTATTCACAATCACCCAGAGTATGAATTGAACCTGGTGATGGGCATGTCTGGTACTCGCATCGTTGGAGACTCAACCCAACGTTATCAAGACTTCGACTTGGTACTTTTAGGTCCTTACTTATATCACAAATGGGACGGCGATCAATCGCTACAAGAACAAGGGCCTCCCTACCGAGTAATTACCATACAGTTTGCGATGGACTTGTTTGGTAGTCACCTGTTTCAGAAAGATCGTTTTTTATCTATTCGTAACTTACTGACGGATGCACGGCGGGGTATTAAATTTCACGGAGAATGCCTGAAAGAAGCCATGCGTTTGATGATTGAATTAACGGAAGACCAGGGCTTCACGAATATTATCAACTTTTTACAGCTTTTAGACCTGCTCTCCCACGCCAAAGAGGCGGCCTTCCTGGCCAGCGAAGGCTTCTCTCCTCAAGCATTACGCAACAGTACCAACCGGATTCAACTGGCCTACAGTTATATTTTGCAACACTTCAAGGATCCATCCCTGCGGCTTGATGAAGTATCAAACAAGCTAAACATGAGCCCATCGGCCTTCAGTCATTTCTTTCGCAAATTTGCTTTTCGGAGTTTTTCCCAATTTTTGATCGACCTACGCATTGGGCACGCTTGTAAACTTTTACTCGATACCGACAACACGGTCAGCCAGATAAGTGCAAAATCAGGTTTCAACAACTTAACTAATTTCAATCGCCTCTTTAAAAAATACCGTGATTGTACCCCTATCGCCTACCGCAAACGCTACCTTGAGAAAACAGCCTTCGATTGGACAAAACAGTCGACTCCTTGGCAGTTTATGCCCAAAGACACCCGTAAAGGCGTACACGATAATCCTACAGAGTACGCCACGCGGTTGAAGCATTATTGATAATAAGATTTGAATTACTCACATTACTAATAATGAAAACTTACATTCAAGCCTCTACCTAAGAACTACACGACAACATGGAGCAACCGACCTTGTCCCTTGCCCAATCCGGTCGTTTGGCAAACCATTGCTCATATTCGGGCTGCTCATCGTAAGGCTTTTTCAGCATTTCATATAGCTCCTCTATCAATGAGAAGTCGTCTTTATTGGCTTTATCAATGGCCAATTGAGCCATATAATTTCTCAGCACATATTTTGGGTTAACCTTATTCATCTCTATCCCGCGTTCATCGTCTGAAATTTCTTCTTCTTTTAGCCTTTCGAGGTAGCTGTCAAACCACTTTTGCCAGCGCTTCAGCAGCTCATCTTTCACTTCATCAGGCTGATAAAACGCGTCCATTACAGGTGCTAAGAACTTCCCATCTTCGTCTGTTTTCGCAGTGCTCTTGAATGTGGCCAGGTTTCTGAAAAAGAGAGTCATATCTGTTTCAGTAGCCTTAAGCGTTTCCTCCAACGTGTCGATAATTTCTGCGTCTTCTCTTCTTTCAGTTTGAAAACCCAGTTTTTGCCGCATCATGGCCATGTACTTCAAGTGATAACCTTCACTGATTCTTTCCAAAACCTCTTCAAAGGGTTTCGTTTCCTCCACTAAAGGCACAAGTGCATTAGCGAGTTGAACAAGGTTCCACAGCGCAACATTGGCTTGGTGACCAAAACGGTAACGCTTGCCCTGTGCATCGGTGGTATTGGGCGTCCAATCGGGGTCGTAATCTTCCAACCAACCGTAGGGGCCGTAATCAATAGTGAGCCCCAAAATGGACATGTTATCGGTATTCATCACGCCGTGTACAAAACCCACCCGCTGCCAATGAATGACCATATCAAGGGTACGCTCAGCTATTTCTTCAAAGAATTGAACATAACCGTCCTTCGTTCCTTCCTTTATATTTGAAAAAAAATGCCGGATGGTATAGTCTGCCAGTTTTTTTAGGTTTTCCGTATCACGCCTTGCGGCTAATAGTTGAAAATTGCCAAAACGAATAAAAGAAGGCGCGACCCGACACACGACGGCTCCTTTTTCGTAGGCGGCATTGCCATCATAAAGCATATCTCTCAAAACCTGATCCCCCGTCAGCATCAATGAAAGGGATCGCGTCGTAGGCACCCCCAAATGATACATCGCTTCGCTACACAAATGCTCGCGGATCGAAGAGCGCAGCACCGCCAAGCCATCAGCAGAACGAGAATAGGGGGTCTCCCCTGCCCCTTTCAACTGCAGTGTCCAACGCTTATCATTATGAACAACCTCCGCCAAATTGATGGCCCTGCCGTCGCCTAATTGTCCGGCCCACGAGCCAAACTGGTGGCCGCCGTAGCACATGGCGTAAGGATCGGTACCTTCTAACACCTCACCGCCCGAAAAAACGCGCAAAAACGTTTCCGAAGCTTTGTCTTCTTCACTCAAGCCAATCGCTTGCAGCATCTCCTCAGAAACATGCACCAATACCGGCTTGAACGGCGCGCGTGGCGTAACATAAGAAAAAGCCGCTCCAGCAACCTGCCTGCGGGTATTTTCCCGATTGGGGTCGGCGGGAAGTTCTTTGCTGAAGGTGTTATTTATGTTTAGTTTCATGATTTTATACTACCTTTTCGAATAATCTAACTTCATCAAGGAATTTGGCTGAATATAGATGTATTCCCGCTTAATATCAATGATTAGGTTAAATCGCTTTAGCAAATCGCCTCCCATCACACTCATTTGCTGTCGGCCTATTGTTCCTTCAAAAAAGCCTACAGGAATATCTTCAAAAGTTACTTCTCCGATCGTGAATTTAGGCAACTTACCTTTTTTGATTTTCAGTACGTTTCCGTAAGAGTCTTTCAGTTCTTTTTCCTCTAATATTTCTATATGCGCGCCGATATGGCTTTCTGCGGTAAATTTATCATCATATAAAATCGCCCCGCCGTAGCCTGAATGGATAAGAAACCGATTGGGATAATCCGTGCCACCTATTGCACTGGTTCCCTGGATAAACATAAACCCGTCTTCATAAAAAACAGGGACTTTATTAAACGCTACTGTTTTCTCGGGAAGGGTATCATGGAGGATAATAACACGTTGTTCAAAATCAATTTCAATCACGCTACCGTCAAATAGATTCGGGCCAAACTTACCGCCTGTTCCCGGTCCTGATTCTTTTGTTTCCCATATTGCGATACTGTCCCACTTCAAACTCGTGATCGCTAAAGCGTTGCTTGCACTGTACCTTGCAGTAGCATCACCTCCCCAACTACTGACCTCTTCTTCGCTATCCCAATTGATACTCGTAATCGTATTTATTGCTTCGCTTGTCAGCGTTACCGAACCTGCGGCGGTGTGAAACATTAAATCGACAGTATCCTTTTCATTCAATACCGCTTTGATGGATAGGTTATTATGGCTGGTTAATTCAAACGGGATTGTGTCCGGTCCGTTGTTTCCTTGTGCATTCAATAGTTGACTAAACGCGAGTAATATTACCGGGAGATATAATCCTAGTTTGAAATTAATCTTCATTTCCAAAGTATTATTATTGGTTAAATACTTGACAAAACCCTACCGCAACAACAAAACATCTCCTCCCAAGGTTCTCCGCTCTCCATTCACAAGGCGAAAGCGAATGCTGTAGGCATACACCCCAGGGTCAAGGGCTTGCCCGCGGAAGGTACCGTCCCAGCCGTGGCGCTCGCTGTTGATGGGCCAGTCGATGGCTTGGAAAACCATGTTGCCCCAGCGATCGAAGATCAGTAATTCTTCGATACGTTCTACTTGGAGGGGGTTGCCAAAGAGGAACCACTGGTCGTTGTATTCGTCGCCATTTGGGGAAAAAGCATTGGGAAGGAAAACATCCACCCGGTCTTCGACGATGAGTTCGGCTTGAAGTTGCTGCTCACAGCCAAAAATATCTTTCAGGTAGAGTTCCACTATGCCCGACTGGCGGGCCGTTATTTCTGGATCAAGGCAATCGGTACAAGACAGTTGCTCAGCAGGTTGCCAATCGATGCTGGCAAGCAGGTTTTCGGGAACGTAAAGCTCCCACCCTACTGGCGCAGTGATTCCTAAAGGCAATTTTATCGGATTATCCAGGCTGGCCATACCGTCAGGATAAACGGCGGGCATGATCCATTCGGTTTCGAGTTCACAGCCGTTGGCATCCTTAATAGTTAAGGTGTGGGGTTCTCCAGGCCATAAGCCATTTAACCAATTAGATTCATTTTGCCATGCACCACCATCAAGCTGGTATTCATAAGGGGCCACACCGCCTGAAGCGTAAGCGTCTAAGAAGCCGGCGAAGAGTTGTTCACAATCTACCTGTGGCGCAATTAAGGTTGCCGGCGCCGTAACTTCCCAGCTGAACAAACGACTACATCCGCGGGCATCTGTCACCTCTAATTCATAAACAGCTGCCGACAGGTTGGTCAACTGGTCCGTTGCACTTTCATCATGAAACCAATGAAAATCAAAAGGCGCAGTACCGGCGGTCATTTCCAACTGGATGGCACCATCGCTACCATTGGCACAATTTACGGGCAGCACTGTTGCAGAAGCATTTAAATTCCAGACTTCCACCTCTGCAAACCCTTCAGCTGTTCCCCAACAGGCGGCATCCTGGACACCTATTAACTGGTAGTCTCCCGGCAACGTAAGCGGCAAAGCACTCGCATCTTCCAGCAATTGCCAGACTTCTTCGCCATTGTGTTGATAACCTATATTATAAGGAGCGACGCCTTCCAACTGTAGCGGCAACCACGCGGTATCGCCTTCACATATCTGTGCTTCGCCAGAAAGGAACGCACTCGGCGGAGTGGTCAAAAACACGCTGGCCGTACTACTCGTTTCCTGATGACAGGCATCGGTAACGCTTACCGAATGGGTTGCACCATCTACGCCGGGTACCTGCTGTGTACTGGCATTACCACCGCCAGTCCATTGGTATTCGTAGGGTGCTACGCCTCCACTGGGGGTAGCAGTCATGATCGTTTCCTCTCCGGGACAGGTATAAGCATCTGGCAGCATTAACGAAAGCTCGGGTGCAGGGACAATGACCAAGTCCGCAGAATCTGCATAACATGCACAAGGGATATCCAAAACCAAGCGAATCAATTCCTCGTCCTCCAGCTCCATATCAGGCAAGCTGTTTACTGGCAAATCAGTATAAAGATCGCCTTCCGGGATGGTAATAGAACCGGAAAAGGCTTCGTAGTCAAGACCAGGAGTAGCCGTAGAGGCCGGGCTTATTTGGTAGTCGATCATCAAGGGGCGATCAAGCGGGCTATCTGCGCTGCGGCTAAACCGGAAAGCAGCATCTTCGCAACCTTCAAAAATTTGTCCTGGGCCAGCTGTTTCACCAATAGCGGTTACTGCGATTTCACCACCTAAATTGAAGCTACCCGCTTCCAGAAAAACGGCAGAATCGAAAAAGGGATCAGCAACATCCCCGACTACCAATCGGATATGATAGCTTTCACAAGGGCGAAGCTTCAGTTCGGCCGTAAGGACCGTAGTAAACCCATCGTATTGAATCTGTGCCAAATGAGGGGTAGCGATATTAGAGAGCCCGCACTCTGACTGATCTTCCGGCCTTTCATTGTGGATATAAAAGCCTTCGTTCTGGTTAAAGTTGACCGAATTGATGGATACAAAATCATTGGTACCAGGAATCAGCGCTACATTCTCAGCATCAGCGGAAAATTCGCCATCAATTCCGGGACCACTGATAAAAAAGCCGAAAACATCGTTGTAGTTACTGCCTACAAATTCACAATACTCCTCAGAAGCAAAAACGTAACGAAACCGAACGATAGAATCCAGGGGTACAAAGTCAAATTCAATGCCTACCGCATCTCTGACCAACCCAGTCGAAAGCCCTGACAGGTCAGCATCATTACCATCTCCAGGTAGATCGCCACTTTTATCGGTTTCATTATTGGGGCCAGCTGCATTATTGGTAGGCCCAGTAGAAAGTATAATCCCCCGGTCAAGGCCGATTACATCAAGGCCATTCTCAAAATAGCCCAGTCCATTGGTGTGACCAATTGTATTTATCAGGTCAATGTTGTCACAAGCGCCACTGGCGAAAATATCCTTGACAAGCGTTTGAGCTGTAAAATCGTTATGGGTAACGATTCCTTCCTGGGCCTGCACTTGTGTACAGACCAACATCAATACGCCCCACCACCAAGAATACTTTTTCATTAATAGTTACTACCCGTCCGCTCTCCCTGCATTTATTAGGGTTGGCCTGATGAATTGAGGCCATCCAGAACAAGCTCATAAGAGTGAACTATATATGTAAAAAAAGAAATAAGGGAAACCAAAGTCGCCACGACTAAGAACGATTGATAGTTGCTTCTATTACAGAGGACTTAAAGATATGAGTAATTCCCAAACAACTGTAAAGGGAAACCAGGATTTAACGAAATCAAGTGAAAGACTTGACAAAAACAATGCGCTTTGCATATAATATTTCCCGAAAACATGCAACATACATTACCCAAAACAAGTATACGTAAAAAGGAAATTAGGACTTTCTAGGAGGAATTGCTTGCCCTTCCCCCTAAAGAACCGACCTTTGCAAAAATCATGAGAGAAATATTTCTCATATATCCATATTCTTAATATTTTGCGGGGAGTATTGTACAAAAAGGTAAATTGAGTCTTCTCTCGCACTTTTACAACCCGAAGGCTCAACTTATTTTTGTGCAGTCCCTCATCATCTGTCCCCTTTTGGGAAAAAATCTGAAATCAGAAGGTATATGAAGATCCTGAAAACATTTTTAGCACTCTTTTTACTACTGTCAAGCGTGAGCGCTTACAGTCAGGCGTTTTCCAGCTGTGTAGAAGGAACCATCCGAGTGGATGACAACACTACGCTGGAACTTTGCCAAGGTGACGGCTTAGACGATTTGATTCGTTTTCGCTCCAGCCCACTGGCCACTCCTTATGCTTATATTGTTGTGAATGAAGACGACATTATTGTCTATGCCAGCACAAGTAGTTTCATCAACTTCGAAGATCTACCTGACGGTAATTTGCGTGTTTTTTCTGTTTCCTATATCGGCCAGTTCCTTGGCGAAGTAGGCGACAACTACCTGGAAGCAACGCTGGGTAGCTTCTGTTATCGCGTAAGTGGCAACTTTATCTCGATTTCCAACCTCACACCGATGGGAGGAAACGTTATGACTGCTGCTGGCGAAACGGCCATCACCCTTTGTATTAATGATGGAGTAGCTAATGTTGTAGATTTCACTTCTTCCAGTGAATTCAGCCCTTACCTCTACGTTATTACCGATGAAGATGACAACATCCTGGGTACTTCCCCTGATGGAACTGTTGACTTCACAGATGCAGCCATTGGCATTTGCCACGTTTGGGGATTGGCTTATGTTGGCGACTATACCGGGCAAGTAGGTGAGAATATTCTTACTTCAAACTTGGCCAGTGCGTGCTTTGAACTCTCTATGAACTATGTTGAAGTGACTCGCCTCTTCCCTGATGCCGGGGCTTTGACTTATGCCGATGGCTCGGAAGCCTTCGTTTCTTGTAGTGTACTCGAACCCACCGGTACTGTTAGTCTTGTGAGTACTCATGACCCTGCCACTGATTTCGCCTTCGTTATTGTAGATGGAGAAACTGGTTTGGTACAAAGTGTTACAACTGCTACAGAGATTGACTTGGCAACGATCCCAGCTGGATCGTACCGTATCTTTGGTGTTGCCTATACCGGCACACTTACTGCTGTTGTTGGTGCCGAATTCAACCCTGACCAACTCAGCGACGAATGTGCTGATCTTTCTGACAACAACCTAAGCTTCATCAAGCGGGTTCAAGATGCTGGTGACCTACTACTAGAAGATGGTACCAACGAGGTGACCATTTGTGTAGGTGATGGCGTGGATGATTTCCTAAACTTTACCTCTACTTATACTGGTGATGACAATTTCACTTATGTGATCACCAATGAAGATAATGTTGTACTAGGCGTCTCTGATGACGCAAGTATCAACTTTGAAGGCGCTGGCGCTGGCATTTGCCGCGTTTGGGGTCTCGCTTATAGCGGAAACCTACTCGTAGAAGAAGGCATCAACATTGATGCTCCTACCCTACTTTCAGATGAATGTTTTGATCTTTCTAATGGTTTTGTCCTCGTAAACCGTAATGGACCTATCGGAGGAGATATTACTTATGCCGACGGTACAGACAGCTTCGTTAGCTGTTCTACCATGGAGCCTACCGGTACGGTAACATTTACTGTAGCTGGTAATGATGCCAACTCGGACTATGCCTTTCTTTTGGTTAATGATGCAGACAATACTATTGTAGCTGTCGTTACGACAGGCAGTATTGACTTGACTGCTTTCCCAACAGGTGCTTATACTGTTTATGGTGTTTCTTACATTGACGGTTTGGCCGTAACAGTGGGAGGTGCATTTGACCCTGCTGCCGTAGGTGCAAGTTGTTTTGACTTATCATCAAATACCCTTACCCTAATCAAGCGGGTACAAGATGCAGGTAATGTTAGCCTAGAAGATGGCAGCTTGGAAGCCACCATCTGTGTAGGTGACGGTAACCCGGATCTACTGAACTTTACAACAACTTACGCTGGTGATGACAACTTCGTCTATGTCATTACAGACGATAATAACCTTGTCCTGGGCACCGATCCCTTTGGTGCCATTGATTTTGAAGGAGGAGAACCAGGCATTTGCCACATCTGGGGTGTTGCTTATAGCGGCAACCTAACCATCAATGCTGGCGACAACCTCCTTGGCGGGCAAGCACTCTCAGACGAGTGTTTCGACCTTACAGAAGGGTTTGTTGTGATTAACCGCAACGGCCCCGACGGAGGAAGCATCAGCCTGGAAGACGGTTCTACGGAATACATTGAATGTATGGCTGGCAGCGGTGCTACCCTTACCGTTGTAGCTACCAATGCTGACCCCAACCTGGCTTATGTGTACCTCGTTGTGGATACTGAAACCGACCTCATTGCTGCTATCGTAGAAGGCAGTGGCATTGATTTAAGTTTACTACCCCTCGGCACCTACGAAGTATATGGACTTTCTTATCTCGAGAACTTGAGTGTTTCCGTTGGTGATACTTTCACTGGAGCAACCTTGGCCGATGTATGTTTTGATCTTAGTGACAACAGCATCGACATCATCAATCGTTCCGTGAGTGTTGGAGATATTACGTTTGAAGATGGTAGCACCGTTGCAGCTATTTGCCCTGACGATGGTACTATTGATATCTTAAATTTCCTTACTGATTATAGCGGTGATGACAACTTGGCCTTTTTGGTCACGGATACAGATAATACCGTTTTAGAAATACTTGCTGGTTCAAGTACCGACTTTGAAGACTATGACGGTGATTTTGTAAGGGTTTGGGCAGTAGCCTTTAGTGGTAACTTCTTGTTGCAAGTTGGAACAACTATTGAAACTGGCACTCAGGTTTCTGATGATTGCTTTGACCTTAGCGACAACTTCCTCCTTGTGGATCTTCGCGGTCCTGATGGTGGCGAATTACGCTTGGCCGACGGAGAAACAACCGCCTTTGTGTGTGTTTCTGACGGTGTAGCTGATGTTTTGGATATTCAGACAACTGCTCCTGCTGGCACCAATTACATCTATGTAATTACCGATGAAAACAATATCATTTTAAATACCAGCACTAGCCCACTCATCGACTTCGAAGATGCTCCAGCGGGTATCTGTCGTATTTGGGGACTAGCTTACCTCGGCGACTTTACTGCTGCCATTGGCGACAATGCAGCAACGACTGACTTGGCTAGCGACTGTTATGACCTTTCTGACAACTTTGTTGTAGTCATTCGGACGTTTGTTGATGGCGGCTCCGTAAGTCTGGAAGATGGTACAACCAACTCCTTTGCCTGTGGCAATGATGGCGAACCTGACTTCTTCATTTTCAACAATACCTCTACCGCTACCGACGAAAGCTACGCTTACATTGTAACGGACAGCCAAAACAACATCCTTGCAGTCCTTGCAGGAAACAGCGTCGATCTCGATCAGGCGGCACCTGGCGAATGCCACGTATGGGGCCTTTCTTATACAGGAGAAATCATTGCTGAAGTAGGCGAAAATGCGACGGAAGTACAACTGACCGATGCTTGTTATGAGCTATCAAGTAATTTCGTGACCATTATTCGTGAACGCGTAGATGGTGGCATGATAAGCCTGTTGGATGGTAACACCACCATTAATATCTGCCCTAATGACGACATTGCAGATATCTTATCATTTATAAACACAGGCTCTACTACAGCCAATTACACTTACGTCATTACAGATGTAAACAACAACCTCCTCAACAATATTGGCAGCGCTCCATTTGATTTCAACGAAATCGCAGTACCTGCAGAAATTCGTGTTTGGGGGGTAGCCTTTAGCGGCCAGCTCGTCCTAATGGGTGGTGATATTCAAACTACTGTATTGAGCAATCGCTGTTATGACCCTACCGACAACTATGTAACGATTATCCGGGAAACACCTGAAGGAGGTACCGTTAGTACAACAGAAGGAGAAACAACCCTCTACCTATGTACCGATGACGGTATCAGCGACCTGTATGCTTTTGCCGCCAGCGGTGCCAGCAACACGGATTACGCTTTCCTTATTACTGATGACAACAACAACATCCTCGATATTCTCACCAATACGAACGAAGCCGACTTTGAAGGTGCACCAAGTGGTACTTGTCGGGTATGGGGAGTTGCCTACACCGGCACCTTGCTTGCAGAAGTTGGTGACAATGCAGCGACTATAACACTCTCGAACGACTGTTTTGACCTTAGTGATGATTTCGTGACTGTTGTTCGCGGAGAGCTTAATGCCGGTACTGTTTCAACAACCACTGGCACAGGTGATCGCTATACTTGCCCTGGTGATGGAGCGTCTGACGTACTTACTTTCAACAATCAAGGCACAGGATCTGGCAATTTCGCCTATGTACTTACTGATGCAGATAACATCATCATAGATATTATCAGCGATAACACTGTTGATTTCGAAGCTCTCCCTGAAGGAGAATACCGTATGTGGGGCTTTGTCTTCACAGGAGATTTATTGGCAGAAATAGGTTTGGATGCAGGTGAAGCACAGTTGGCAACAGCTTGTTTTGATCTTTCAGACAACTACATTACGATCTTCAACATAGCACCAGCTGCTGGCTTGATCTTTACTGAAGATGGCCAAGAAGAAGTTATCCTTTGTATTGGCGATGGCATTCCTGACCCTTTCAATGCTACCGTATTCGGTGCTAGTGCAGCTGCCTACACTTACTTCGTTGTAGACGAAGACAGCATTTTGGTAGGCGTTCTTAATGACCCTACCTTTGATTTTGAAAATGCTGCTCCTGGCGATTGGCGTATATATGGCCTTTCTTACACAGGTTCGTTAAGTGTTCTTCCAGGTGCACACATCTTTGAAGACCAGTTGGCTAGTGGCTGTCATGACCTCACCAACAACTTCATCTTTGTTGACAAAACGTATGTTGATGGCGGTGAGATTTATACCGACGCTGGTGCCAGCGTAGTTTATGTATGCCCTGATGGCGTGGCGGACATTACCAACTTCGTCAATAGTGGAAGCTCTACCGAAGCTACTTATTCTTACGTACTGACAACACAGGGAAATATTGTGCTACAAGTACTAAGTGGCAACACCATCGACTTCGAACAAGCCGCTGGTTTGGATGCTTTACGCATGTGGGGCGTCTCTTATACAGGCGATCTCAATCTAAGTATTGGAAATGTTATCACAGATGTAGAAATCAGCACTGGTTGTAACGATCTTTCTAACAGCTTCGTTGATATCTTTATCGACAATCCGGATGGAGGAATGATTAGCTTCGAAGGTGGTGCAGACAGCCTTCGTCTTTGCCATAGCAACTTCATGCCTGGTGCACAAGTATTTACGACCAGCAGTGCCAATGTAGGTTACGCTTACCTCGTAACGGATGATATGAATATCGTCCTTCAGGTTAGTGAACCAACAGATGGCATTGTCAATCTCGACAACTTTGCTCCCGGATTTTATCGTATATGGGCTGTTTCCTACACCGGTAACCTATTGGTAGAATCAGGTGATGATGCTTCCGTTGCTCAATTAGCAAGCAGCTGCTTTGAGCTTTCTGAAAACTTCATCACGGTAGAACGCACAGAGAGTCTGGATGCTGGAAATGTAAGCACTATGAGTGGTGAAGACATCATCTACATTTGTCCTCAGGATGGAATGGCCGATATCGTAATCCTTGATAACGATACCGATGACCCCGACTACCGCTACATCATCACAGATAACGAGAACAATATCCTGTTTGGAGATATCGAAAGCAATATTATTGATTTTGATCCTTCAGCACCGGGCATTTGTCGCGTCTATGGTGTTGTATACACCGGTGAATTTGATCCGACCTTTATGGCAGATATTACCACTTCTGCACTATCTAGTGACTGTTGGGCGATTTCTAACAACTACATCACACTAATCCGTCAAACGCCGGATGGTGGTACTGTTAGCACTGACGAAGGAAGTATAGACGTAGAGCTGATCGTTAACGATGGTCAGGCTGATGTTGTCACTTTCATTAACACAGGGATCGAAATGACTCCTTATGCTTATGTGATCACCGATGAAAGTAACGTGATCCTCGGAGTGTCTGAAAGTGATATGATTGATTTCGAAGGTGTTCCTGCCGGTGTTTGCCGGGTATGGGGATTATCTTATACCGGTAATATTATCGCAAGTATTGGCGACAGCGCTGATGAAGCATTGACAGATGATTGTTTTGATCTCTCCGACAACTTCGTTACGGTAACGCGGATTGAGTTAGAGAATTTAGTTCCTGGTGGAAACACCAACGCTAGTTTACCAAACGTTGGTCGAGTGGTAATTAACCTCTATCCTAACCCTGCCAGTGATCAGATCAACCTCCAGGTAAATGTGCCAGCATCGTTGCTAACAGACGAGCAGGTGGTAAGCTGTTATGACCTCAATGGTATGTTGTTATTCCAGCAAGCACTTGACCCGATTGCGGGAAGTAATCAACGCAGCCTCAACATCAGTCAATTACAAGCAGGTATGTACCTCTTGCGCTGGTATGATGGCGAGCAGGTAATCATTACTCGTTTTATAAAAGAATAAAACATTGCATTGTGTAGTAAATTCTTACTGCATAATTTCCAATCCCGCATTTTATCCCTGTGATAGAATGCGGGATTTTTTATTTAGCGAACTGTATTCTACGTAACTCCCGCCAATACAAATCACTAACAATCAATCAATTAAACAAAAAAATACGTTCAAAGCCATCGTAATTTTGACTAAATGAAGCCCTCTGAAAAAGGTGCAGAGCAAAGAATAATGTCCATTTTTGGCCTCCATTGGGTAATAAGGCTTAGATGACCCACTTGATCAAGTAACTTAGAAAAAATCCGCATATCATGGCAAAATTGAATTTTGGTGGCACCGAAGAGAATGTCGCCACCCGGGAAGAATTCCCATTAGCAAAAGCACAAGAAGTATTAAAGGACGAGACCATTGCTATCATTGGATACGGTGTACAAGGCCCAGGCCAGGCACTTAACCTGAGAGACAATGGCTTCAACGTTATCGTTGGGCAGCGTCAGCCTTCGAAATCATGGGATAAAGCGATTGCTGATGGTTTCGTACCTGGCGAAACACTGTTCTCTATCGAGGAAGCTGCTGCAAAAGGTACCGTTATTCAGTACTTGCTTTCTGATGCAGCTCAAATAACAATGTGGGAGACTATCAAGAAGCACCTTACCCCAGGTAAAGCTTTGTATTTCTCTCATGGCTTTGGTATTACCTACCTTGACCGTACAGGCATTGTTCCTCCAGCTGATGTTGACGTCATCTTGGTTGCTCCTAAAGGTAGCGGAACCAGCCTACGTCGTATGTTTGTAGAAGGTCGCGGCCTAAACTCTTCCTACGCTATCCACCAGGATGCTACCGGCAGAGCTGAAGAACGTGTTATTGCCCTGGGAATCGGCATTGGTTCGGGTTACTTATTCGAAACCACCTTCAAAAAGGAAGTATACAGCGACCTTACCGGCGAACGTGGAAGTCTCATGGGCGCTATTCAAGGTATCTTTGAAGCACAGTATTCTGTACTTCGGGAACGAGGTCACTCTCCAAGTGAAGCCTTCAACGAAACCGTAGAAGAACTTACCCAAAGTCTGATGCCACTGGTAGCAGAAAATGGTATGGACTGGATGTATGCCAACTGTTCTACTACTGCCCAGCGTGGTGCGCTAGATTGGAAAAACAAATTCCGTGACGCAGTACTGCCTGTCTTCAACGATCTATACGACAGCGTAGCTTCCGGCAACGAAGCTCAACGCTCTATCGATTCTAATAGCCAGCCTGATTATCGAGTTAAATTGGATGCCGAGCTTTCAGAGTTACACAATAGCGAAATGTGGAAAGCAGGACGTACCGTGCGTAGTTTACGCCCGGAAAACCAGCCTGTTGCTAAAGAGCAAGCGGTTGACTAAACGCGCTTTTACAAGCAATTATTAATCAATCCGCGATATTTTCCAGAACTTACGCTCCGTGACTCCCTACGGAGTGTAAGTTTTTTTTTAGAAGGTAACAAAAAACAAGTTACCCATTACCTCACAACAGACAGATTAGTCTGATTACTAAGTACTCGAAATATCCAACAATGGCTAAGCCCATTACCTCCACTTCGCCGCTAATCAGTGTTGAGCAAATCTATCAAGCCAAAGTTCGCCTGAAAGGAATTGCTGACATTACGCCAATGCTCCCCAACTACCGCTTTTCGGAACTTTTCGAGTGCAACCTTCTCTTGAAAAGAGAAGATTTGCAAGTCGTGCGTTCCTACAAAATCAGGGGAGCCTATAACAATATGGCCACCATGACAGAGGAGCAACTGAAAAACGGTGTGGTATGTGCCAGTGCTGGTAATCATGCCCAAGGTGTTGCCTTTGCTTGTCAAAAGATGCAGGTTCATGGCAAAATATTCATGCCCATTGTAACTCCTAAACAGAAGGTAAATAAAGTAAAACTTTTTGGCAAAGGCTTTGTCGAAGTGGTACTCACTGGCGATACCTACGACGATGCTTACGCAGAGGCTATGCAGTGTGCAGAAGTAGAAGGCAGGGGCTTTGTTCATCCTTTCAACGACCCTGGCACCATTGCCGGACAAGGCACAGTAGGTGTAGAAATTTTGGACAGCGCCAACGGACCAATCGACTATATTTTTGTCCCTGTGGGGGGAGGTGGCTTGTCCGCAGGTATTGGCAGTTACGTCAAACAGATCAGTCCCAAGACCAAAATTATTGGCGTAGAGCCTGCAGGGGCTCCTGCAATGTACGAAAGCCTCAAAGCAGGTAAGGTCGTCAACCTGGAACAAATTGATAGTTTTGTGGATGGTGCGGCTGTCCGCCAAGTGGGAGAAAACACTTTCCGTATCGCCCAAGCGGTACTGGATGACCTCGTACTGGTAGACGAAGGTAAGGTTTGTAGTATGATTTTACAGCTCTACAATGAAGAAGGCCTTGTGGTAGAACCCGCTGGCGCACTGACGCTGACTGCACTCAATCAGTATGCAGATAAAATCAAGGGTAAAAATGTTGTATGCATCATTAGTGGAGGAAACAACGACATTACCCGTACCGAAGAGATCAAAGAAAGAGCACTGCTCTATGAAGGGCTCAAACATTACTTCGTTATCAGGTTTCCACAACGCGCAGGCGCGCTCAAGGATTTCCTCACCAAAGTATTGGGGGTCAACGACGACATCACTCACTTTGAGTATACTAAAAAACACAATCGCGGTACCGGCCCCGCATTGGTGGGCCTTCAGGTAAAAGAAAGAGGTGATTACGAAAAGCTAGTCCAGCGGATGGATGAGTATCAAATTGACTATCAACCGTTAAACGATAGTAAAATGCTTTTTGAGTTGTTGATTTGATGTTTTCGACTGTCTTAATGTTGTAAGAAAGAGATCAAAATCATATTAACCAGTTAACCAGTCTTTTGGTGCAAGCTCTCCCTTGCTCCACTTTTGTAGAGTTTCGACATTACTGCAACCTTTTATCATCGGTAAAGTCTTTAGGATGATTCTATTCACACACTAAAAATACACCGTATGAAATACCTCCTAATGCTTCCCCTATTTGTATTGTTTTTCTTGCCTAACACCCAAGCCCAGAAGTGGTGGAACGGTGGCGTTGATGGTTCCGGCCCTCGTGTCGAAAAAGACTTACAACTCGATCAATTTTCCGGCATACGCCTCAGTATCAATGCTGATGTATACCTGACCCAAGGCAGTACTCAGTCTGTAAGAATTTCGGCTCAACAAAATATTATTGACTTAATAGAAACTCGTGTTGAAGGCAACATTTGGAAAATTAAGACGGAAGAAAACATTGATGACCACGCACCCATCAAAATTTACATTACGGTACCTAGAATGACCTATGTGAAACTTTCTGGCTCCGGCGATATCTATACCGAAAACACCTTTACCGGAAACGATGCCGTCGAAGTAGGTATCTCCGGATCTGGTGATTTACGCTTTAAAACAACCGCCAATAGCATTGAGGCTGCCATTAGTGGCTCTGGCGACATTGAGCTAGACGGGAGCACAGAAAATCTGAACATTTCGATCTCTGGCTCTGGTGATATTGATGCTAAAGAATTAGTAAGTGGCAACTGTGAAGTACGAATTTCCGGCTCCGGCGGTGCAAAAGTCCACGCTACTAAAAACCTTAATGTACGCGTCTCCGGTTCTGGTGATGTCTATTACAAAGGCAGCCCTAATGTACAATCAAGGGTCTCAGGATCAGGTGATTTGCAATCAATCAGTGGCAGATAAAACATACTCATCCCGAATTTTGGCTAAGGCCAAAATCCAGCCTAGCTTTAAATCATTAAGCATCTCAAAAGAGTGATTTATCTGGCCATTTGTACAAAACCCCATGATTTCACTAATAATGAAATCATGGGGTTTCATTTTAAATGATAAGTTTTGTGATTGGTCAGCACGGGTTTTGATAACAATCAAAATTCGGAATAACTCATATCACTGAACTCACACCAACTACTCTCCCTCGTCAGTACTGATACTAATTTGGCGTTGTAAGCCCTGATATTCATCATCTTCAGCTCCGTCTCCATCCCAGTCTCTAAAATTACGGAAGGTTGCTCTACCTTCTCCAATTCTTACTAAATACTGAACCGTATTTTCCGGTTCTATCAAGACCAAGGTATCACCAAAGGTATTCCAAATTCCACGACGTTGGTCGATGATTTCTCCTTTCACACTACGGTGAACTAATCGAAATTTTTGGTCGGCCTGAAAGTAGTAAATGGGAGGCTCCATTCCGTAACTTTGCTCCCAAACTTCTTGTGTGAGAGATTCCGTTCGGAAAGTATCTTTACCGTCAGCAGTATTCACGGCAACATTGATCTGAAAAGTTTGCCAGGTTCCACGTAATGCAGTCTTCAAATCTACTCCGTCAGGAGTAGAAGTGCTGCTCGTATTGTCCTGTTGGCAAGCGCTAAATAAAAGGCCCAGCCCTAGAAAAAAAAGAAGGTATTTCATACAAAAAGACTTACTCAGAGGTGGTTTGGCACAACCTCTTAAACTAATGCCCAAAAGCGGGCCGACAAAGTAAGTGAAAAAACGGCAAAAAGTAGCAGTACCTTTTAAGCTTACCTATTGATCTAATTCAACAAGGATACAAAACGACAAATGGCTTTAGCGACATTACTCCCGAAGGGAATAAGTGCAGCCAAAGCCATTCTATCTGAAAGTATTCGCTAAGACTTTCAATCAAGCCTTAACGTATTTCTTTTAGACAATACTACCGTGCAAACAACTTAAGGGTAGCGAATTTCCCAGTTTCATTAACAAAAGTCAGGAAATAAAAACCGCTGCTTAGGTTGTTGCGCTCTAATGTGAACTGATTGGTATTAACACCAGCATAAGTGCGAAGCGTACGGCCCATAGCATCATTCAACTGAACGGTATAAGTGTCACCATTGTCATTAGCAAAGTTCACAACAGCCTTATCCGTAAAAGGATTACCTAAAACCTGGAAATCTAATTCCAATAATAAGTCTCTAGTAGAAGCTGTGATTGCACACGTTTCGGTAACATCAGAAAGCATCAAGGTGAAATCAGCACAATTTCCATTGTCGTTTCTTTTTCCTTCAGCAGACCAAGGGTTACCTGGATCACTTGGGCCCTGATTGAAAACACAATCAATCTGAGTAACCGTTCCAGAAGCTTGACCATAGTAAGCGTCTACGTCGGCAAGATAAACCACAAAGTCATCATTACCATCGTTGACACCCTGCGCAGCACCAGATTGATCCCAGGCTACTACATTCATAAAGCCATTCATACCAGAATGAAAACCTACTGCTGACATACCAGCAAGTGCTCCGGCGTTGCAGCCTAAAGCTTCATCAAAAATGACCTGGATGCCACCATTAGGGTCATTACAACCGGTAATACCTGTTGATTGAGCAGACAATGCTCCGCAAGCGAATAATGTAAGTGCTAAAACGTAAAGATTCTTCATTGTAAATATTTTTGAAGAGTGAATTATAATACAATTCTTACGTTTTAATAGGATAGCTAAACTTACAACTATTTGACTTATTATCAAACAAACACAACGTATTACAATACATTTACTCCTCCTACCGCAGCAGCGTCACATTTCCCTTTGTAGAGTATCGTTCGCCGCCAAAACAGCTTACTTCGAGGTAATATCCATAAACATCCGGGGCCAATTCCTTGCCCTGATAAGTGCCATCCCAGCCATCGTTTTGCGAACGGGAGGCAAAAACCTCTTCCCCCCAGCGGTTGTAAACCACAAAGTAAAATTCATCAATAACATTGCCTTCCACGTATAGGATGTCATTCAGATTATCGCCATTCGGCGTAAATCCATTGGGAACGAAAATATAAGGAGCTGTACACGGGGAATTAAAGACAACCAACAGTACTTCTACTTGATTTGTACAGCCATTAGCATCTGTAATAATGAGTTCGTACGTTGTGGTTTCTTCCGGGCTCGCAACAGGGTTGGGAATATCTCCGGCACTAAGGCTGCCGGTAGGCGACCAAAAGTAATTATAACTTGGATCGTCTGTTGCCATCAAAGTTACCGACTCGCCGGGGCGCAGCGTGTCTATTGTCGGCGTAACGGAAAGTGGGGGTTGCAATTGAAAAACATTGACTAAGCTATTGGCCTCTGCCATACACCCAAATTCGTTGGTCGCAGACACCGTAAACATCGTCGTAGTCAAGGGGTTCACTAATACTTCATCCGTCCCCTGCCCTACCAACACGGCATCCGATGGTGACCAAGTGTAATCAGTAATGGCATAAGGGCCTAAGGATTCAGCCGTTAGCGTTACCGTATCTCCCCTACAGATTGTTGCGCCAGGAAACGCCTCAAGCATTACTCCTTGTCCATCTATAATCACAGAATCAATAACGGTACAGCCCTGCTCATCCGTTAAAGAAAAATAGAAGGTTGATCCTGGGCCAGGGCTCACTTCTTGTATTTCTGTATTTCCTAAAATCGTTTGAAAATCGGGATCAGCGGCCCAGAGATAGGATTCCGCCTGGTCGCTCTCAACAAACAGTTGCCAGCTGTCGGCACAGGTCGTCGTATCTGGTGAACTTACATAGGCAATAGGTGGTGCAACATTCACCAACACCTCTCCTGCCCTGGTACAAATAGAGTTCGGATCAGTAACCGTAACGCTATAAGTAGTCGTAACCTCCGGACTTGCCTGTGGGTTGGCAATAGCACCGTCATTAAGGCTTGCACTCGGCGACCACTGATAATCATAGATTTCATTCCCCAGCGGGTTAAGGCCTACCGATTCTCCAGGACAAAGACTTAATTCCTCCAGGTTTAAAGCGATTAATGAAATAGTGAGGTCTTCTGTAATCGTATCCTGGCAACCATTTTCAGCAGTTGTCAATAAGCTTACGGGGATTGTTTGTGTGCTGTCTAGTTCAATTTCAAGCGTAGGATTGTTACCAAAAAAAGTTCCATCAACCAGCCATTCCCAACTGGTAATCGTCGTATTCTGGGCTGTCGTCATATCCGTTATCAACACGGTCGCACTGTCTCCACAATTGAGGAATTCCCAATCAAAATCTGGGCTAATGAGCCCTTCCTCTGCAACAACAACTTCAAGTAAAAGCGTATCTGGACAAGCCAGGAAGGCCGGAATAGTTACCATCACATCATAAGTACCTGCACTGGGATAAGTATAAACAACAGGGGTGCCAGTAGCCGTAGCAGCTGGTGTGCTGGGATCACCAAAATGCCACTGATAAATACCAGCGGCCGGATCTTCAGCCGAAAAAGCAACTGTCAAGCCACTACATTGATCGGTAGTGACACCTGCTCCAAACTCCATCAAATCTACAACGGTCACTTGAACACTATCGGTAATATCACATCCATGCTGGTTCATAGCGGTAAAGGTATACCATTGATCTCCCGCAGTATTGGGGGTTACCGTTGGCATCGCACTATCCGCTCCTGAAGTAACCTCATCAGCTGGTTCCCAGTTATAAACAAGGTTGTCAGCGAAATCCAGATTAGCTACTTGTAATTGCAGGCTTTCGCCTAAACAGACCGCCGTATCAGGGGTAATTACCTCTAGGTTGACGGCCAAACTGGTCACCGTAATAGAATCCAACGCCACACAATCCGCTTCATTAAAAACTTGTAGGTAGTAGGTTTGTGTGCCAAAAGGACTTACAATATACTCCTCGGCCTCAACCACTTGGCTGCTAAAATCAGCAAAAGGCGACCACAAGTAACGAATTCCATTATTGCTGCTTCCTGTGAGGGTAATCTCGGAAGCACAAGGTGTTTGATCAGAACTGATACTCACTTCTAATGGCTCACTAACAATAACATCAACACTTCGATCAGCAACACAACCACTCTGAGGGTCGGTCAGTACTAGTTCGTAGGTTGTTGTCACCAATGGGCTCGCCTCGGGATTGGGGGCCGTTGGGTCACTTAAACTTCCAGGCGGGCTCCACAGGTATTCATACTGTGGTAAAAAAGCAGTATTAAGAAAAACACTTTCCCCAGGACAAATCAAGAAATCGGTATTCGGTAAAGTCTCCAGGATGAAACTCACATCGGCAAGAGCAGTAAGAATTCCGTTGTTACACCCGTTCTCAGCCGTAAGCCGAAGTTCAATTGTATAATCTCCCGGTTCAGTAATCACCAATTCAGGCGACTGCTCAGCACTAAAGAATTCACCATTCAGGAACCAGGCCCAGGATTGTATTTCTGATAATTCATCAATAGAAAGATCATTGAGTTGCAACACTAAACTGTCACCACAACTCAAGGTATCAATGCTGAAAGCAGGCTGTAGCGTAAGTGGCAATAGCTGTATTTGTTGAGAAAAAGTATCAACACATGGCTCTCCTGGAGCAGCAATAAGACTGATAGTATAAAGCCCTGTATCCGGAAAAACAAAAGTCGTGTTCGGTTCTACTGAAGTACCCAGTGGGTTATCAAAATCACCAAATACCCATAGAAAACTGCTAGTACCAACACTCTCATTCAGTACGTCTACTTCTAGGCCATCACATTGAATTTCTGGTGCAAAAAAGGCCGAAGTAGTTACTCCACATATCCCAACATTATACTGAAAATCTCTACGCGAGGTAGAAATCAACTCTCCATCACGATATTCTTCAGCGCAAATCCCTACCACAAACTGGCCTTGGGTGGTAGGTGTGCCCGTCAATAACCCCGTAACACTATTGATCTGTAGCGGATCGCTACCGGGAATGCCATTAAGCATATTGTCAACATTATAAGGAGGGTCATTCCAAACAATTTCTGCGTAAGGAGGAGGATTAGGCGGCTGAGGTTGAGGAATATTAGGAGTAGCTCCTTCTAGCGGCGTACAAAGTCGATAGACAATACTATCGCCATCAATATCAATGGCTGATTGGTCAAAAATTATGGGTTCATTAGCACATATATAAAGTGGCGGCCACTGCAAAAACTCTGCACTACTGTTGCACTCTTGCAACGCCCGCTCCGTTATTATCACACCATAGGTAGCCCCTGTCCCCAGTGGGTCTACAATGTTTTGAATCGTCATATTTCGGCAACAGCGCTGGTAAGCCAATTGGTAGCCCCCAGGACGTGGCAACAATTCTACCACGGTACGATAGGTCGTCGTATGTACACATACATCAGGAGGAATCACCAGGCATTCATCCGTCAATACCGGAGAAAGGGTATCGTCCCCCATCAGGGGTACTCGAATATCCTGGAGTAAGACATTATTGATATCAAAGACACCAATCGAGGCTGGGTCATCGAAATAAGCATCTGGGTTACCGTTCTCACAATCTCGGTAAATGGTAAGTCGTATCTCGTATTGGTTATCTCCCAAACAAGTATACCCCAACTCTCCGCCAACAATATGGGTAGCATTTAAGGAGAAGGATGCAAAAAATAAACCCAGCCCAATGATAAAGGGCAAGCAACAGGAAAGCTGAAATTTAAGGCGCAATGGTTCTGTTTTTAACCAGGAATGAAATACAATACTTTGCTATGTATTTACTATTGCTTGTTAAGTTAATGAACTTATCAGTTACAGACACAGTTAGCGCTCTAAAAAATGCTAAAAGGGAGCCTCCCTTAACGGAAAGCTCCCTTTTATCAAAAAATCACCAAGCAAACTATCGTATCTCCAGATCAAACTCTACCCGGCGGTTTCTAGCACGGCCAGCTACAGTATCATTGGTTTCAATAGGGTTGGTTTCACCATAACCAGCATAAGACATTCTATCTCTGCTAATTCCTTTTACCAATAAGTATTGGAAACAAGCTAATGCACGACGCTCAGACAAGCTCTGGTTAGCAGCATCATTACCTACATTATCAGAATAACCACTGATTTTGAGGTTATAATTTGGATAGCGTGTAATAATTTCCGCGATCTCATCCAGTGTAGCGTTCGACTGAGATAACAATTGATTACTACCTGTACGGAAACGGATATTTTCCATGGCTAAATCAAGTGCTGCCTGGTCATCTTCATTGATCACTGGACAACCATCATTTTCTATAGGACCGGCGTTGGTTGGACACGCATCATCTGCATCACCGATACCGTCTCCATCACGGTCTGGGCAACCTCCAAACTCAGAAGGACCTGGAACCTCTGGACACTTGTCGTTAGGGTCAATGATACCATCATTATCTGCATCAGGGCAACCATTGGCGGATGCCGTACCGGCCAATTGCGGACAAGCATCGTCGGCATCAGTAATTCCGTCGCTATCAGCATCAGGACAACCATCTAATGCTGCAACACCAGCAATCGTAGGGCAAATATCTACAGGATCAGCAATACCATCTCCGTCGGTATCAGGGCAACCACGGAAGCGGCGAATACCAGGAGTATTAGGACAGTTATCCTGATTATCGGCAACACCATCATCATCAGAATCAGGACAGCCGTTGAATTTGGCATCTCCTGCATCATTAGGACAGGCATCTTTATTATCAGGAATACCATCTAAATCAGCATCAGGGCAACCAGAAGTAGCAGTAATACCCGCTATTGTAGGACAATCATCACTATCATCCGCAATACCATCTCCATCGGTATCCTTGGCGCCAAAGCGGGTCGTTAAAGTCAGGCCACCAAAGGTGTACCAATCATCCTTATCAGCATTACCGCTGGTGCTTACACCATCAATACGGTCGCTCATCGCCGGACGAAGACCAACTTCTAGACCAACATTCCATTTGCGGGTAATATCATAACGTAACCCCACACCACCAACAAGAACAAACAGTGTCTTCTCTTCTGCACTAATATCTTCCTGAACCTGCTCATTAGCCGTACGGTTGTTATAGTCAGCATCTGGGTTGCTAAAAGCAAGCCCCGGACCAGCAAATAGATAAGGAGAGAGAATTTTACGGAAATTACCTCCCCGATAACGATTACCTGCAAGTGGCTCCCATTGAGCAAGTAAAGAAAGTTCCGTCAACCGATTCTCGAAAGAAAATCCTCTTTGAAGGCGTTCAGCATCGGTGTAATCAAGATCACTGCCCGTGAGTTTCCCTGTAGTAAGTCCTAAACGAACTCCAAAAGATTGGCTAATGTTACGTTTGAGCATAAACCCAAATGCAGCATTGGTATTCGACAAATCTACCAGATTAGGTTCGATTAAGTCACCCGCGTAATTCGCTGCTCCAATAAAAAAACCGCCATCCCATTTTTCTTCCTGGGCGTAGGTTAATGAAGAAATACTAACCAGCAATACTGTTAGTAATAAGTAAAATGATTTCATAATGTACATTCGGTTTTGTTGAATTTTTTGTTTCCCCCTTTTTTTGCTTTGGCAAGAATACAAACAAGTCATGGTCTTATTCGATAAGACGCATGTCTTAACTTTTGTAACGGAAAAAATTATTCTACAACTGGGAAAGAGAATTACATGGCTAAAACAAAATTAAGCAAGTTTTCAAGAATGTCTAAAAGCTACAACCTATTTTTATATTTTACATATATAGCAATCTACGCTGCTGTCGCATAAAACAGGAAGGTCCTTTTAAAGAATGCTTAATTATTTTATCTTGGCGATTGGTATTGCGTTTTTATTTAAAATACCCTTGTATACTCCACTCATCCACCAATTAGTATGGCTATTCTAACCGTTGTTATTGGAATTGTTTTTGTCTTGTTGCTACTTAGTCTATTGGCAACTACCATCATGGAGTTATTGGCCTCCTTTTTTCATTTACGAGGAAGGAACCTCACCAAGGCCCTCCATAATATGTTGGCCAGTTCAGATAAAGGTGAAGTTTTATTGAAAGACTTCAAAAGCAATTCACTCTATAAGCATTTATCCCAGCAGTACAGTAACAATACCCAAGGCCCTCCTTCTTATATGGATTCGGCCACGTTTCAGAGTATTCTTTTTGATATTATTCTCAAAGAAGACGGTGTAGAAAACCTAAAAGAACGGATTGATGCTTTGCCGGATGAAGATCTCAAGAAAGTACTTAATCAGCTATTGCGGGATGCTGACAATAATTTGGATAAATTCAAGGGCAATATCCAAAAATGGTACAACGATGTAATGGACCGCGCTTCAGGATGGTACAAGCGCTATACCCAAAAAATTCTAATCTGGGTGGGCATTGTAATTGCACTTGTTTTCAACGCTGATACTTTTTCTATCTATAGCCGACTGGAGAGCGACCCTCAAACGCTTCAGCAAGTAGTAACATTGGCCGAAAATTTTGCACAAAATGACGAGAACACCCTCATTCGGGAAGCTGATCCTGATTTTGAGGCATCACTCGAAAATCTTCGTTCTTTTGTTGACAATGAAATAAACAGCATAAAATCCCCACTAGGGTTGGGCTGGGCAGAAACCGATTTTAGCAATTATGGGATTTACGATTGGCTGGCCAAAATCTTAGGCTACATCGTTACAGCACTGGCTGTTTCACTGGGAGCTCCCTTCTGGTTTGATTTGCTACGGAAAATTGTCAATGTTCGTGCTTCAGGTTCAAAACCTTAATTCGTCAGCTTACGCCATAGTAAGCTTTCATGATTGTTTCAAACCATTTCCTGGGTAGTAGCCGTTTAGCCATTGGTGCTAGCTGCTGAATAAACCCTCCGACATAATATCGTGGATTTGGCGAGGATTTCTTTATTATCCTATGGATCGTTTCCACTATGCGTAGCGGTGCGATTCCCTCATCCACGCTCTCCCGCATAGCACGTTCCGCTTTCTCATAATTAATTTGATAAACCTCGGGTAGGTCTCCTGGCTTTGCTCGATATTGGTTACCAATAATCGGCGTAGCGGTATCCCCTGGACACACACTTACAGCAGTAACCCCTGTACCGTGTAATTCTAAGCGTAAAGACTCTACCAAGCCTTCCACCGCAAATTTACTAGCACTATATATACCATGAAAAGGAACACCTACTACGCCGGCAATCGAGCTTATTGCAATAAACGTAGTGTGCTGGCCTTGGCGCAAATAGGGTAAACTAGCTTGCATTACAGCTAACGTTCCATACACATTGGTGTCGAATATCTTTTTTGCTTCTGCAAATGGAATATTCTCAACACTACTTGCACCACCGATGCCAGCTGCATTTACCACAACATCAAGACGACCGGTAACAGCAAACATCCCCGCTAGCGCTTCCTGAACAAGCAGTCCATCCGTAACATCAGCAATTAAAGGCTTAACACCAGCAGGAACCTTCCCACTACGAGAAAGGCCATAAACGACCCAACCTTGGTTTGCAAAAAAGTCAGCAGTGGCATAACCTATTCCGGAAGAAGCCCCCGTCACCAACATGCATGGTTCAGCAATACGTGTCATTAATAAATAAGGTTCTCTAACAATTTTTCAAGCTCTAAAGAATCACAAATTACAATAAATAAGGTTATCTAATATTCCTTTTGTTCATCAGGCCATTTACAACCAACAAAAAAACATCTACTATTCTAACAAAACTACAGCATTCAAACACCTTAATTGATAATTCTGCACCATTAATACTATCTTGCAAACTGCTACTTTGCTCTTTTTTTGTAAAATACGCTAAAATTATGGCTGGCCCTCTAAAAGCAAGTTTTGAAAAAATCGACCCTGTTTTTGGCAACTCTTTCTATCTAGAAAAGTTCGTCGATAAATCCTGCAACGATAAACCGCAATGGCTTTTTCATCCTGAGTTTGAGATCGTATACATTTCAGCAGGCGATGGAAAAAGACATATAGGCGATCATATTGGGCGGTATGAAAACGGAGAGTTAATTTTCCTAGGCCCCAATTTACCTCACCTCAGCTATGCACCGGAAGGGAATGAATTGGTCATACAGATGACCGACGACTTTTGGGGGAAACAATTCTTGTCCATCCCCGAGATGCAAGCTATTAAAGGCTTATTTGAGCGAGGAAAAACAGGCATCATCTTCCTCGATGAGGTAAAACATGATATCGGTGAAAAACTATTGGCCATGAGCGACATGCCAGCCTTTGAGCGTCTGGTGAGCTTGCTTAGTGTACTACAGCAAATGGCCACAACAGAGGCCTACCAATCCTTGAATGCCAACGGATTCGCCGTGGAAGTAAACCCACAGGACCAGGATAGAATGGAGGTCATTTATGCATACGTAGAAACTCACTTCCAGAGGGTTATCCCTCTGGAAGAGGTCGCATCCTTGATTAATATGACCGTACCTGCTTATTGCAGGTATTTTAAGAAACTGACCAATCGTACTTTCACACAGATGGTCAATGAGTTCCGAATTACCTATGCTTCTCGCCTTCTACAAAATGATCACCTCAGCATTGCTGCCATTTCCTTTGAAAGCGGTTTTAACAACCTCTCTCATTTTAATAAACAGTTTAAGCAAATTACGGGAGTAAGCCCACGAGAATATCGTCGGCAACTCAAAAACCTGGTTCACTAACCTAGAGTCGCTCAACAGCGGATTCTAGCGACTCTAAATACCGATTCAATCGTTCCATCGGTTTTACGATAGCCACCCGGCCAGAGCGAACAAAGCCATAAATATCCCCCACTTCCTTGAGTTCATTCAGTAGATCTTCTGTTTCCTGTTGATGACCGGTTTTTTCGATTACCACATACTCTGGTTCAATCACCAAAATACGGGCGTTGTGCGAACGCACCAGGCGTTCAACTACAGTTCCCTCTGAAAACATGGAAAACGGTACCTTATAGAGCGCAACCTCTTGATAAACGATCTCGTCAGGTTCGTAATAAAAAGCTTTAATAATATCGATTTGCTTGTCTAGTTGAGCAACTAATTTTCGCACCATGTCCTCTTCTACCTCTACGACTATCGTAAAACGATGAATCCCTTCAATAGAAGACTGGCTGGTAGTAAGACTTTCAACATTGATGTGTCTGCGAGTGAAAATGGAAACTACCCGAGAAAGCATTCCCGTAGTATGCTCTGAAAAAACGGTTATGGTATAATCTTGCTTAGCCATGATATAACTTACTTAGGCGTTTTTCACTAATTCCTCCGGTGTTAATACAATTTCGTCCACAGCGGCGCCGGAGGGTACCATAGGGAAAACATTTTCTTCTTTTGCAACATTGACGTGCAATAGATACGGCCCTTCGTGGGCCAACATTTCGGCAATAGCGTCATCTAATTCTGCGGGATCGCTAATCGATTTCCCCGGTACACCAAAACCGTCAGCGATTTTGATAAAATCCGGATTTTGCAACTCTACAGAAGAATAGCGCCGATCAAAAAACAACTGTTGCCATTGGCGTACCATTCCCAGGTAATTATTGTCCAATAAAACAATCTTTACCCCCATATTCCACTGCGCACAAAGTCCGAGTTCCTGGATCGTCATTTGGAAACCACCATCGCCGATAAAGGCAACAACTTCCCGCTCAGGCTGCGCAAACTTAGCACCAAAGGCTGCAGGTAGCCCAAAGCCCATTGTTCCGGCACCACCAGAAGAAACCCACTGATTAGTACTACGGAAGGAGTAGTAGCGTGCAGCAATCATTTGGTGCTGTCCAACATCAGTAGCTACTACTGCCAGTCCATCTGTTTGGTCACTTACGGCCTTAACAGCCATGCCCATTTTTATTTTTCCATCCTCGGTAGGCTGCATTGCCCCATTGACAACCTTTTCTTGCTCAATCTCGGCACACTTATGAAAGCCTGCCAACCATTCAGGATACCGCTTCTCTTCGACTATTGGCAAAAGCGCCTCTAAGACCTGTTTGGCATCTCCCAATACAGGATAATCAGCCGGAACATTTTTGTCTATTTCAGAAGGGTCTATTTCAATATGAATAACTTTAGCTTGCTTTGCGTACCCACTTAGACGCCCCGTCACGCGATCATCGAAACGCATCCCTATTGCGATCAGTACATCACATTCATTTTGTTTCATGTTTGGCCCGTAATTTCCGTGCATCCCCAACATCCCCATGTGTAAGGGGTGTTCTGAGGAAATGCTAGACAGACCATGAATTGTACAAGCCAAGGGAATACCTGTTTTTTCAACAAACTCCTGAAAAACCTCTTGTGCACCAGCAATTTGAATACCATGGCCTGCCAGAATCAGTGGCTTTTTTGCCGCGTTAATGGCTTTTGCTGCAGCATTGATTTGTTGTTCTCGCAGCCCAGGCAAAGGGTTATAGGAACGAATACGTGGTTGTCGTTGATACGAAAAATCCATTTCGCTCAACTGTGCATCCTTAGTAATATCGATTACAACAGGGCCAGGCTTCCCCGAATTGGCGATATAAAATGCTTTAGCAAAAACGTAAGGAATCTCTTCTGCTTTCGTAATCTGATAATTCCACTTGGTAAGCGGGATGGTACTATTGACAACATCCGTTTCCTGGAAGGCATCTGTTCCTAACAAATGACTAGCCACCTGACCGGTGATACAAACCAACGGAGTCGAATCCAATAAAGCATCACCCAATCCGGTAAACAAATTTAGTGCTCCAGGCCCAGAGGTTGCCATACATACCCCCGTCTTACGCGTCACTCGCGCATAGCCTTCGGCAGCATGGATAGCTCCTTGCTCATGGCGCGGCAAAACGTGAGTAAGCCGGTCTTCATAATGATACAGCGCATCATAAACGGGCATAATAGCTCCTCCTGGGTAGCCAAAAATAGTATTTACACCTTCTGCTAGCAAACAACGAAGAATTGCCTCTGCCCCAGTCATTCTTTCCCGGGCTGGAGTCGGTGCTTCGCCAACGGTTTCCGTTTCCTGTTTCATACACTTTATTTTTTGGATGGTGTCAGCGCCTTTATTACATGGACATTCGACACAATATCCTACACTGTTTCTTGCTAAATTATTCCTTAATCTATGTTGCTAGACATTGCTATCACCAAGAACAAACTCATCGGTTACACAACCTTCACTTGCACTGCTCACCAGTTGGGCGTATTTGCGCAAAGCACCAGATGTGGCAGCCAATGGCCGTGGACTCCAGGCTTGCTTGCGGGCAATAATTTCTTCCTTTGTCAAATCTACCGTCAGTGAATTAGCGACGGCATCAATGGTTATCATATCACCATTCTTCAGTAATCCAATCACTCCACCTACCTGTGCCTCAGGAGTGATATGACCTACAACAAAACCATGCGTACCTCCGGAGAAACGACCATCGGTAATGAGCGCTACTTCTTTGCCCAGGCCTTCTCCCATAATAGCACTCGTAGGTTTAAGCATCTCGGGCATACCAGGACCGCCTTTGGGGCCACAATAGCGAATAACAATAACCTCTCCTGCTTTTATTTCTTTATTGGTAATGGCGGCATTGGTAGCAGCTTCCCCGTCAAAAACCCGCGCAGGGCCATGAAATAAGGTTCCTTCTTTTCCTGTGATTTTAGCGACAGCACCGCCTTCGGCCAAATTGCCGTACAATATCCGGAGGTGACCACTTTCCTTAATGGGCTGATCTATCGGGTAAATAACATCTTGGCCTTCCTTCAAGCCTGGTAATTCTGCCAGATTTTCAGCAATAGTTTTGCCCGTTACAGTCATACAATCGCCATGCAAATAACCGGCCTCCAATAGCATTTTCATCACGGCTGGTATACCGCCTACTATCGACAAGTCTTCCATCACGTATTTTCCACTGGGCTTCAAATCCGCCAGATAAGGTGTTTTATCAGCTATTCGTTGAAAATCATCAATGGTAAGGTCTACATTCGCTGCCTTGGCCATCGCTACCAAGTGTAACACCGCATTTGTAGAACCGCCCAATACGGTGATAACCGTAATTGCATTTTCAAATGCCTTCTTGGTTAATATATCCAGGGGTTTGATATCCTGTTCGAGTAGATGACGTAGTGCCTTACCCACACGCAGGCAATCTTCTTCTTTATCATCGGTGTTTGCTGGGTAGCTGGAATTATAAGGCAAGCTCATCCCCATCGCCTCAATAGCTGAAGCCATGGTGTTGGCTGTATACATGCCACCACATGCTCCGGCTCCGGGACAAGCATTTTGAATAACTCCCTGATAGGTATCATCATCCATCTCTCCGGCGATTCGATGGCCTAATGCTTCAAAAGCAGAAACAATATCCAGCTTTTTACCTGCGTAACAACCAGGGCTGATAGTACCTCCATAAATTAAAATAGCAGGGCGATTGAGGCGAGCCAAAGCAATCATAGCTCCAGGCATATTCTTGTCGCAACCTACTACTGCTGCTACGCCATCATACCATTGAGCCCCCACAACGGTTTCAATGCTATCAGCAATAAGATCCCTGCTGGGTAAACTGTAACGCATACCATCGGTACCCATGCTCATACCATCAGATACACCGATAGTATGAAAAATTAGGCCTATTAAATCTGCTTTATTTACGCCCTCTTTTACCACCTTCGCCAAATCATTCAGGTGCATGTTACAGGTGTTGCCTTCCCATCCTGTACTCACGATACCGATTTGTGCTTTGGTGAGGTCTTCTTTCGTTAAACCAATACCATGCAACATCGCCTGAGCAGCAGGCTGTGTAGGGTCTTGGGTAATCACCCGGCTGTATTTATTCAATCCTTTCATCTAGTTCCTGACTTTTATATATCCTGGCGCGTCTTGATATTTTGGTTTGTAAGAAACGCCTCCAACATGATAAAATCCCAAACACACACTTACCTATCAAAATTATAACCTCTATCTTCCTTAGAAGAATGAATAAAGCCAACTGCTACGATCTAGCATGGGCCCAAAACACCACACAAACCACTGACAATCAACCAATAAAACAGACTTTACTTACGGCTCAAAGCCTAATTAGAAATAAAAATAAGTACTGGCAAACAATGGTTTTCCTACCTTTAGGGCGGTCAATCGGCTGTATGTCTTAATTTTATACCGACCTTAAAGTGGTTTGGCTTCGCTGCTCCTTTGGGGTGGGCTTTTGCCCAAGCTACTTAATTGTCGGGATAGCTATCATAAATTGTCGTGACCGATTCACGCGATGCTAGTCTAAAAAACCGATTAGTCAATCATCACTTAAAAAATCATACTATGCGTTGGCAAGGCAGAAAAAAAAGTACGAACGTAGAAGACCGTCGTGGCGGTGGCAGTTCTACTGGCCGTAAAGTGGGTGGAAGTTTTGGAATAGGTACTATTCTAATCGTCATCTTTGCACTTATCATGGGTAAAAACCCAGCAGATTTATTACAAATATTCAACGGTGGTGGCATGGCTTCCGCTCCTACAGAGAGCACCAATGGCCCTGTAACCACAGGTAATGCCGCCGAAGATGAGTTGGCGGATTTCGTCTCTACTGTACTTGCGGATACAGAAGATGTTTGGACAGATCTCTTTCCAAAGCATTTTGGTAAACCCTACCAAAAACCAACCCTGGTTTTGTTCAGTGGAGAAACCGTCTCTGGCTGTGGGCGCGCAAACGCAGGTACCGGCCCCTTCTACTGCCCAGGAGATCAAAAACTCTACATTGATCTGAGTTTCTACAATACGCTTAAGAATCGCTTTAAAGCTCCTGGAGATTTTGCGATGGCTTATGTTCTCGCCCACGAAGTGGGGCACCATGTACAGTATCTACTAGGTATCACACAACAGGTAGATCAACTTCGTGGCCGTGTTCCTAAAGCGGAATACAATGACAAATCTGTACGCTTGGAGCTAATGGCTGATTTCTTCGCTGGTGTTTGGGCCCATCACGGCCAAAAGAAGCGCAACTTCCTCGAAGAAGGAGATATCGAAGAGGCTATTCGTGCAGCAGGAGCTGTTGGAGATGATAACATTCAAATGCAGTCTCAAGGCTATGTTGTTCCGGAATCATTCACCCACGGCACAACGGAGCAGCGGCAGCGCTGGTTTGCCAAAGGGTTGAAGACTGGAGACTTAGGTCAAGGGGATACTTTCGCAGCGAACCCGCTGTAAACCATTAGAGTAGCGTCGTGATGCATCACGACGCTACCCTAATATCACGCTTCGTATTTCCAACCACCATTGCGCAGTTGATCGAGTTGCTTTTGGATGTCCGCATCAATTTCTGCTTTCCGCAATTTGATATCGGATTTCGTCTGGTGGAGACCCACCTCTGTTTTTTCTCTTATCCGATTAAACACTTCACTTTTTCGAACATCCATGCTTTCGGTGGCAGCTAACTCAAACTGCTGCTCGTGTTCGGCGAGGATATAATCATAAGGACTACGCGGCGAAATCAACTTCACCAGAATCGGGGCCGTTTCCACGGCAACAAACAACAACATCACAAATAAGCTGGCCCAATGGATCGCTTCACTCTGTTGTGCCAAGCGTGCCAAAGCCTCCGTACGTGCTGCCAAGCCACCAAAAGCGCCGCGCTCGAGGGTTGATATATCGGTAGCAACTTGCGCTTGCAAAGCAGTAATCGCAGTCGTTTTTTCGACAATTAGAGGTTGATTAAGGGCCAAGGTTTGATCCAATTCTTGCTGTGCCTGATCTGCATCCGCTTTCTTTGCGCGATAAATAGGGCCCATGTTCCGTATTTCTGACCCACCACTACCATCAGCTTCTTGTAGGGCAGCCAGCGCTTTGGCGTCACGAGCACTGGTTTTCGCATCTATTTCTGCCTGAAGGCGTAAGACATCTGCTTCGTAAACTGCTATCTGAGGTGCATAACGTTCTTGTATCCGGTCTTCCTGCTCTTTGTATTTCTCCTGCTCCATGATCAATACCTCGGAGTTGATCTCTTTTTCAAATATCTTTAATTCCAGCGGTTTAGAAATCATAAGCGCCAGAAGGATTGCCAATGCCAAACGTGGTAAGGCCATTCCCAGGTTACCAAAAAAGCCTCGCTTGCTTTTCATACTGGAAACAATGTAGCGGTCGAGGTTGAAAATCATCAAGCCCCAAACGGTACCAAAAAGTACCGCTGCCAGCCAACTATCAAAAACAGTAAACAAGGCATAAGCCGAAGAGAAGAAGGCCAACACACCTGTAAAGAAGACGGTAGCACCAATCCCCAGGTATTTGTTTTCATCTGAGGGGCACTGCTTTAGTATTTGCTGATCAATACCTGCACAAAACAGGAAGAACTGTTTCAAATCGTTCATAAGCCGGGCATTTTGAAGAAGCACAAGGGTGCAACTGTAGTACCTTGGAAACTAAATTCTTGACAGTCCAAGTTTCATTCTTTTGCCGCTACTCTTCGTTGGAGACCCCCTTACTTAGCTTAAGCTATGCGCGGGAACCTCCGCCTTGATTAGCAACAAAATAACTTCAACTTAACTATCAGTAACTTAATTTCCGAGGCACTAGTGATTAAGAATACTGTTTAAGATATCTGCGTAAAACTTTCTCCAAATAAAGGCTGTATGAAGGACTTGCGTAAGAAAATTAGATAAAGCTGGATGGAATTAAGATAAAGAGTAGTAGGAACAGCACGAAAATAAAAAGCGATTTTGTTTTTCACAATAGTTGAATAAGCGATTCATTTTAAGCGTTTTAACTATTTGGAAAACTTAAAAAAAATCGCAGTTTATTTTCTGCGCAATACTATCGTCTATTGATCAAAGCGAAAGCCCAAACGAACCCCTGCATGGTATTGCAGTAAACTGCTTTCTGACTCCACTTTTACAGGAAGCCCCAAGCCAGCTTCTTGCCCCAAGGTAGACCAAGTCAAGGATGGATAGTAACGTGCACCAACCATTGGAGTTATAGTTAGCAAATCGGCGATACCAAGATCAATCCCCAGCGCTACACCGATACTAAAACCAGCATCATCAGCGGTGTACTCCTCTCCTATTGCATCATTGTTGATGCTAAAATCAAAAGCACTGTACCCAGGGGATAGTTGTAGAAAAACGCCTTTTTGAAAACCTGGGCCTTGCTTAGAAAAGGTAGGACAGTCACAATCCCCTTCCAAGTCAAGAAAATAGATGTTGGTATTAAAGAAAAAATGGAAAGCCTGCGCACGGGTATCGAGTGAAGTGAATTCACCTGCGATTGTTTGCTCCTGGGTACTATAAGCTATCGTGGGTAAAAATTCGATACGAGCATTGGGCAACCGAAACCAGTAATCCAATCCTGCCTGCCAACCGGTTCCTGGTAGGTCAATCGATTCTTCATTGGTACTCAAGGGCGTATACTCCCACTTTTCGGCCTGACCACTGAGGTAATGGCCAGATATACCAAATTGTGCGTGAAGAGAAATAGAAAGCATGAAAAACAGTGCGAGATAAATACTGCGGCGCATAAGGCTGGTTTTAATATGATGAACTAACGTTTTATTTTGAGTATTATTTCTATACCTTAAACCCTATACACCTCTAATAGGCATTCGTTCAATATATCTCTGGAAACTTTATCCTATCTCATATGGTTCTATACCAATCACTTTTTTAAAAAGAAAAAAACATGGCACTCGATTTTACCAAAATCATCGTTATTGACCTGGAGGCCACCTGCTGGTCGGGCAAAAGCCCCAAAGGCGTACACCATGATGTCATTGAATACGGTGTGGCAGTGCTAGAAGTAGCAAGTGGCAATATCCTTGCGAACGAAGGAATCCTAGTCAAACCAACCACTTCCACCATTAGTGAGTTTTGCACCCAATTGACCACTATCACCCCTGAAATGGTCGCCGAAGCACCTTCTTTCGCTGATGCCTCCCAGTATTTGAAAGATAAATACCAAGCCAACCGCCACCCTTGGGCCAGTTACGGAGCGTATGACATGAATCAGTTGAAACGGCAATGCTTAAGAGAAAAAGTCTCCTTCCCGTTAAGTCAACAGCACCTCAATGTGAAAGCGCTTTTTGCTTTACGCCATCAACTCCCTCACCCGGTTGGTATGGATGCAGCATTGAAACAATTGGATATTCCATTGGAGGGAACACATCACCGGGGCATTGATGATGCACGGAATATTGCCAAGATATTGCGACAGCTATTATAATCGACTTATCTTTGCAGCCTTAAATCGAGGCAGCCTGATGAAGACTAAAACGTTACGACAAGACAAGGTTAATGTGATCACCCTGGGGTGTTCTAAAAACCTGGTGGATTCTGAGGATTTGATTACCCAATTGCAAGCCAATGACTACGAGGTCGTTCATGACAGCAATGAGGAAGACGCCAATGTCATCATTGTGAATACCTGTGGCTTCATTGACTTGGCAAAGGAAGAATCTGTCAACACTATCCTTCAATATGCTGATGTGAAAAAGCAAGGAGGTATTGACAAACTGTATGTTACGGGCTGCTTATCGCAACGCTACAAGGACGATCTCGAAAAGGAAATCCCGGAAGTTGATGCCTATTTCGGCACGCTTGAACTTCCTGGCTTGCTCGCCAAATTGAATGCTGATTATAAGCACGAACTCATCGGCGAGCGGGTGCTTACCACCCCTCAGCACTTTGCTTACCTCAAAATCAGCGAAGGTTGTAACCGTACTTGCTCTTTTTGTGCTATTCCGCTGATGCGGGGCAAACACGTGAGTAAGACCATCGAAGCCCTCGTAAAAGAAGCAGAAAACCTCGCTCGCATCGGCGTCAAGGAACTGATGCTCATTGCGCAAGAGCTTACCTATTACGGCCTTGACATTTACAAAGAACGCCAGCTGCCCCAACTTTTGCACGCACTAGCTGCTGTCGAAGGTATCGAATGGATTCGCCTCCATTACGCCTACCCTAGCAAGTTCCCACTGGATATTTTCACCGCTATGGCGGAACTCCCACAAGTCTGCAATTATCTCGACATCCCTCTTCAGCACGCTAGTGATACGGTATTAGAGCGCATGCGCCGTCAGATTACGCAAGCCGAAACCCGCGAACTGATCGCCGAAGCTCGCCAAAGGGTTCCCGGCATTGCCATCCGTACTACTATGCTGGTTGGCTTTCCTGGAGAAACAGAGGAGGAGTTTCAGCAGCTTTGTGACTTTGTTGAAGATATGCGCTTCGACCGTCTGGGTGTATTCCAATACAGTCATGAAGAAGATACTCGTGCCTACGACATGGAAGATGACGTACCTGCTGAAGTAAAAGCAGAACGAGCAAGCCGCCTGATGGAAATCCAGCAGTCAATCTCCCTCGGATTCAACGAAGCTAAAGTTGGAAAAACATTCAAAGTCCTCTTCGATCGCAAGGAAGGTGAGCACTTTGTTGGCCGCACCGAATTTGATTCTCCAGAGGTCGACAACGAAGTGCTTGTCTCTGCCAAAGATCAATATGTTCGACTAGGAGACTACGCCCAAGTACACATTACCGACGCCACGGATTATGATCTGATTGGCGAGGTGGTGGTTTAATCACGGTTATCCAAGGCAAAAGGCAAAAGCAAAAAGGCAAATTCATGAATTTGCCTTTTTGCCTTTGCCTTTTTGCCTTTGCCTTTTGCCTTACTTAAAACCCTGGCTCAAATCACAGCCAACGATCATCAGTTTCAGCACATTTGGTGGGCCTTCATATCCTCGTTTCTCATAAGCATCTACTACGGCGATACGATCCTCAAATGGGCTTTCAAAGTAACCTAAAGCTTGGGTACCTAGCGCCATGTCGTATTTCCCAAACACATGAGAAAGGATGATCTTTTTCCCTACACCTTGCTCTGTGATTTCCAGGCGATGCTCTGCCACTACATCCACATCAAAAAGATCATTGTGAGTCATCTTATTAAGTCCCTTGAAACGGTAAGGCCGTTGCGAAGCGACCCAAGGCATCCCGTAAAATTGGGTGCCATTCCCCCCACTGATCTTGTGTTCTAGTAGTAATTCGTTATACCTGTCTTTATTTTTTTCCCAAACGGTACTAAAGTCGATACTTGTATCCTCCGATTTAGAGTTAGGTTGTTCGCTCGCTTTGTAGGTATCTTTCAACACTTGCTTGTCTGTTTTGGTATCCTGAACAATTAAGTGAAGCGTATAATTGATGACAGCTTCGCCGGGTTCTTCCAATAAGTAAGCAAACTTTCCATCAGCCGACCACCCTATTGGATAGATGGTTTCTTCCAGGCAGCTATACTTGGAAGTACACAAGCCATTCAGCATTTCAGGCGTAAATTCGACCCGCTGATCCTTTGGAAAGCCGTCGTTAATAGCCACACTACGCGCCTGTATAGCCGGCTCTTCGACAGAATCACCCTCTACTTCCGTTACTTCTTCTACTGGCTCGGCCAGACTAGTTGGTGTTTCGCCTAGCAATTCACTCTTATCTCCAACTACATTTTCTTGCACTTTATTTGTAGATTTATCTCCACAACTAGTTAATAAACAAATACTTAATAAAAAAAATATTAACTTAAAATTCATGAATGAAAAATATTTTATCAATGATCAAAGTATCTTCTCAAAAGTCAAATAACAGAAACTTTTTGAAAGGTAAGATTTTTAGCGCAAAATAAAGTTGCTACCTTCGCAGCATCAACAATTGGGAAATAATCATGCCTGCACAAGCTCTTGACGCTACTCACTTCGAACTCCCCGGCCAGACAGCCTTCTATCAAGGAAAAGTACGTGATGTATACACTATTGAAGATTTGCTGGTGATGGTCGCCTCAGACCGGATTTCGGCCTTTGATCATATTCTTCCCAGAGCGATCCCTTACAAGGGCCAGGTCCTTAACCAGGTTGCCACACATTTCCTGGAGGCTACCCGCGATATTTGCCCCAATTGGCTGATTTCTTCTCCCGATCCTAATGTTGCTATCGGGCACGCTTGCTCTCCCTTTCGGGTAGAAATGGTTATTCGTGGCTACCTTGTAGGCCATGCCTGGCGAGAATACAGCTCCGGGAAAAGAACACTTTGTGGTGTAGCATTACCAGATGGAATGGTTGAGAATCAAGCTTTCCCTACTCCTATCATCACCCCCGCGACCAAAGCAGAAGAAGGCCATGATGAAGACATTAGCCGCGAAGAGATCATCGCCCAAGGTATCATCGCGGAAGAAGATTACCTGCTGTTGGAAAAATATACACGGGAACTCTTTCAACGTGGTACCGAAATGGCCGCTCAACAAGGACTTATCTTGGTCGATACCAAGTACGAATTTGGCAAAAAAGACGGCAAAATTTACCTTATCGACGAAATCCACACCCCCGACAGCTCCCGCTACTTTTACGCTGATGGCTATCAAGAACGGCTGAGCCGGGGCGAAAAACAAAAACACCTCTCCAAAGAGTTTGTCCGGGAATGGCTTATCGAAAATGGTTTTCAGGGCCTAGAAGGGCAATCCATGCCCAACATGCCTGACGACTTTCTCGACAAAGTTTCTAATCGTTACATTGAACTCTACGAACAGATTACTGGTCAGACCTTCCATAAAGCAGATACAGACGATATCGTCGAACGGGTAAAAGAGAACATCATAGCCGCACTTTAGCGCCGTCGTGCTGGATTTTTTAACCCCAGCACGACGGAACATTCGCCCCTATCCCTCTACAAAATCCAATAAATAGCCAAATTGTGGCCCCAAGCGCCCGTGGCGCGCAATAGTTGCCCGCTCAATCATGGCGCTGTTAGGTGCCAAAATATGCGGAATGACCTGCTCTATATACATCTTCCCAAATGCAGTAGAAGCATCACGCGGCAACTCACTAGGCAGATTATCAATGGTCATCATATCAACCCCTCCTTCCTGATAAGGCGCCGTCTCTTCTCCCGTTTGAGGATCATAACCAAATACAGGATCGGCAATAGTAGATGCTCGCAGCGTTGCAGGAATAGATGCTACCGGCGCTATATCACAAGTAACATCAGCAATGACACTGATATTAAAATCAGGGTTGGCCATATCCTCTTTCGTGAAAAACGCTGGCGCTCTATTATCCCAATAGATACCATTGATCATCATATCGGCTTGCTTGAAATACGGCTGAAAAGCAGACACGTATTGCTCAGGGTGCTGATAAAAATGAAGCTTATCAAAAGGATCGCCATCCTTATGTTTTAGATAATCTCGACCTACCAATTGCGTATAAATCGGTTCATCGTAAGTCTCCCGCAGAAAATCGCGCGGCGACACTTGGTGAACACCCATATCCTCCAATACCTGCGCCGCACCAGTAGAAACCCGCCCTGTTCCTGTGAGTACAATCTTCATCGGCGGAAGCTGCAATTCAGCATAGACCTTCTTTGCTGCTGCGTAATCGTAAAGGTCTTTCATCCTGGGTAGCTCAAAGCTCCCCGTACGCTTGGCATAAGTCCAAAAACCATTATGCGCTCCAACCACCCCGGCAAAATAACCAAAGGCAATGATTCTACGCCCCAAGTTATCGGTCATCACTTCATAATCAATCAGATGGATGTGTTTATTTAGTACTGCTTGAAGTAAAGGGCGGTTATAAATCTGCTGCTTGTGGGTATGTGAGAAAAAGCTGTAGGTTTTTCCTGGAATCAACTGATCTTTTGGTACCTCCTTCACCCCCAACAAAAGGTCGCAATCTCCTAAATACTCCTCTAGCGGTACACCTGCTGCAACATATTCTTCGTCTTTAAAGATCCGTATTGGCGAAGGCTGCACCACTACGTTCAAGCCGTATTCTGAACGCAGGTAGGCACACTGCTTTGGATCAAGGGGGACTCTGGTATCGGGCGGCACTTTGCCTTCCCTGATAATTCCTATTTTCATGGTTAAGTTTGGTTAATAATGGGAGAAAATTACAATTTGTCGCTAAGATAGTATTCCTTAACTTCATCCCCTATGAAGAAGATCGGTCTGTTTTTAGGTATTGTCATTTTTGGAGGAATGCTGCTGTCTGGCACCGCCTTGGGTTTACCTGCCCCAGCGTGGCGAGTGCTTGCCATTGCTGCCCTTATGCTTATTTGGTGGATCAGCGAAGCCGTGCCCATCCCGGTTACAGCATTACTCCCGATGGTCCTACTTCCTGCTCTGCAAATTTATGACATGAAGGAGGCCGCAGCCCCCTATGCCAGCCCTATCGTCTTTCTCTTCATGGGTGGTTTCATGCTAGCCTTAGCTATGGAAAAATGGCAACTCCACCGACGTATTGCCCTCAACATCGTACGTGTCACGGGCACCAACGCCAACGGCATCATTCTCGGCTTCATGCTCGCTACGGCCTTTCTAAGTATGTGGATCAGCAATACCGCTACCACCGTCATGATGCTACCTATTGGCGTTTCCGTTATTGACCTTCTTCGCAGAGGCCGGGAAAACGACCTTGCTTCCTCCGCTGGCAACAGTGCTTTTGCTATCAGCCTCATGATCGGCATTGCTTATGCCGCAAATATTGGTGGCACCGCTACCATTGTAGGTACTCCTCCCAATGTCGTGTTGGCCGGTTTCATTGAACGCACTTACGACATACAGATCAGTTTTGCCTCTTGGACCGCTTTTGCATTTCCTTTTGCTTTGCTACTTCTCCTTATTACCTATTTCTTACTCACGCGCTTTATCTTCCGCAATGGCCTCGGCACTTTTGCTGGCGCTCAACAACTGATCCGTACTCAACTCAAAGAGCTAGGAGCCATCTCTTTAGCAGAAAAAAGAACCCTCATCGTCTTTGCCTGTACCGCAATGGCATGGATTTTCCGAACACAGATCAACCTCGTCCTTGGTCTAGCAAAAGGCGATGGCCAGCTCGAACTTACAGATCCCATGATCGCCATATTTGCCACCATAGCCCTCTTTGTTTTTCCCGTCAATTGGAAACAAGAACAATTCCTCCTGGACTGGGCCGATACTCAGCGTCTTCCCTGGGGCATTTTACTACTCTTTGGCGGTGGCCTCAGCTTAGCCGATGGCCTCAAAGCTGTAGGGCTTATCGATCTTATCGGAGCACAATTCTCCGACGCCAGTATCACCGGATTCTGGATCATCCTCGGCCTCACTGCTGTCAGCCTTTTCCTCACCGAAATCATGTCCAATGTTGCACTCGTCACCGTCTTTTTGCCCGTAGTTGGTGCAGTAGCGCTGGGTATGGACATCTCTCCCCTACTCCTTTGCATTCCCGTTACCCTGGCCGCTAGTTGTGCCTTCATGCTACCTATGAGTACGCCACCCAATGCCATTGTTTTCGCCAGTGGTCACCTCCGAATCGCCGATATGGTCAAAGCTGGCATCTGGCTCAACCTCATCGCCATCGCCCTCATCACGGCCCTCAGTCAATGGATTTTACCGTGGTTTTTTGCCGGAGGCTAGGCCTGTAATCATACGTTCATTTGGGGCTATGCCAACGCCTTTACCCTCCGGGATTGCAGGCTTGGCACCAGGCTATCCGTTCCGCCTTACGGACGTCTCTTCTATCCTTTATCCTTGCGGCCTCCGGCCCCCGACCTCAGCTATACGCTTCGGGACTTAATTAAACAAAAAAAGATTAAAATATTTATTTCTCACAAAATTGTTTTATTATTGTAACTTAGTATTAGAGCTAAAACAAGGTGCGCCAATTTGTTTTAAGGTTTAGTAAGAAAAAGAACGCAACCTTCCTTTGGTCAGTTGCTTATCTTTTTTACTAAACCCAAATTGGATCACCCTATTTTTATACGCTCACTTAAACAGCGATTAGCAGGATGAATTTAGACAATGCGCGCCAGGCCCTGAAGCAATACTTCGGCTATGATGAATTTCGCCCCATGCAGGCAGAAATCATTCAATCCATTTACGAAAAGAAGGACAACCTCGTCCTCATGCCTACCGGGGGCGGCAAATCCATGTGTTTCCAGATTCCTGCTATCACCATGGAAGGTACAGCCCTCGTGGTTTCCCCCCTCATTTCGCTCATGCAAGATCAGGTCGAAGGCCTACGTGCCAATGGCGTCAAAGCTGCTTTTTTAAACAGCTCGCTTGACAGTAATGAGCTACGCCTCGTTGAAAACGATTTCTTTGAAGGCAAGCTTGATCTCTTATACGTATCTCCAGAAAAAGTTTGTTCCGCAGATTTCCTTCCTCTCCTTCAGCGAGCACCTATCTCTTTATTTGCTATCGACGAGGCGCATTGTGTCTCCTCTTGGGGCCACGATTTTCGCCCAGAATATACACGGTTGCGTTTTCTAAAGCAGCAGTTCCCAGGAGTTCCCATGGTTGCGCTCACTGCTACTGCCGATAGAATTACCCGTGATGATATTGTTCAACAATTACAGCTTACAAAGCCCAACATTTCATTGGCCTCCTTTGATCGTCCCAACCTCAGCCTTGAGGTACGGCCAGGTCAGCGGCGTAAAGAACAAATTATCCAATTCATTAAGCAACGCCCTGAAGAAAGTGGTATTGTTTACTGCCTTAGCCGTAAAAGCACAGAGAAGATAGCCGCAGACTTGCAAAAGGCAGGTTTCAACGCCAAAGCTTACCACGCGGGAATGGAATCAACAGAACGCGCCAAAGTACAAGATCAATTTCTCAAAGACGATGTGCCTATCATCTGTGCCACCATTGCATTTGGTATGGGTATTGATAAGAGTAACGTCCGTTGGGTGATCCACTTCAACCTGCCTAAAAACCTGGAAAACTATTATCAGGAAATCGGGAGGGCAGGCCGCGATAGTGCTCCGGCAGCTACCATGCTTTTTTACAGTTATCAGGATGTTATGATGCTGACGGAAATCCTCAAGAAAAATGAAAGTGAGAATCTAGAGGTCCAGCTCGCCAAGCTCGATCGCATGAAACAATACGCCGAGAGCATGGCTTGTCGGCGACGAATTTTACTCAACTATTTCAACGAGGATCATAAAGAAAATTGCGGCAACTGTGACATTTGCAGTAATCCGCCACAAGCATTTGATGGCACCCAATTAGCTCAAAAAGCACTTTCTGCGGTGTACCGTCTTCGCGAGCAAGTAGGCCTGGGCTTACTCGTCGATATTCTTCGAGGTTCTGGCCGCAAAGACATCCGCGACCGTGGATACGACCAGATAAAAACTTTTGGGGCAGGCCGCGACATTCCCACCTTCACCTGGCAAAACTATCTTTCTCAGCTCATCAACCTCGGCTATCTTGATATCGCTTATGACCAGTATGGCGTGTTACGGCTTACACCTGCTAGCCAACGGGTACTCTTCGAAAAAGAGACCGTCGAACTCGTTCGCCCTGCTACACTGAAAGAACGTAGAGAAAAAGAGAAAGAGCAAGTCAAGAAGAAATCCAAAGCGGAAAGGGTTCGTGATGAGCTCTTCGAATTGCTACGGCAACTCCGCCGCAAACTGGCCCAAGAAAAGGGCGTACCTCCATACATTATCTTCTCTGATGCTACGCTCGAAGAAATGGCAGCCACAAAACCTGTCAGTGATGCAGAGTTAAAAGCTGTTTCTGGTGTCGGTGACCGTAAGCTTCAGCTTTACGGTGATGCCTTTATGGAAGTCATCCTAGAATACCAAGCACAAAAAGGCCAAGCAAAAGTCGGCAGCTCTCATTTGGTCACCTATGAACTCTTTCAACAGGGTAAAACCATAAGTGAAATAGCAGAACAACGCAATATCAAGGATACCACGGTCTATACACATATCACTGCTTGCTACCAATCTGGGAAACCCTTAGATATTCATCGGCTTGTTAGTCCCGAAATTATTAGCCAAGTAGAGAAAGGCCTCCCCTATTTGGAGAAGCCTATTAAACTAACTGCCGTTCACGAACTCTTCGATGGAGAGGTTGCCTACGAGACTTTACGCCTAGCGATGGTACACCTTCAGGTCACTGGTGTTTATCAACAATAAAAATCACTTCACCTTTGATGGCCTTACGAATTAAGATGTTTTGCCTAAAATACGCTAATCTATATTTTGTACTTACCCCCAATTTTCGAACCAGCGGCTTAGTTGATATTTTAGTGCAAAACATTTCACTAAATGAAGAAGTTTCGTCGCAGGTTTTCCGTTGAGTTTAAACTAAAAGTAGCCTTGGAAACTCTCAAAGAGCGTCAGAACCTGAACGAACTCGCCCAAAAACACCAACTTCATCAGAACCAGATATAGAAATAGAAGACGGACTTTTTAGGTCAAGCACTTGAGTATATGAAGCACTATTCAAAATCATCAAAACCTAAGGATGACATTGAGGAAGAGTAGTTTTATGCCAAGATTAGACAGCTTCAAGTAGAACTAGACTTTCTTAAAAAAAGCTCTCTTGATGGATAAAGCAAGACGCTATGAGCTTGAGCTACTTGACCCATCGGTTGATTTGAGTATTCGACGACAGTCAATGCCTTTGAGCATCCCTCGTAGAAATTTCACTATACAAGCCTAGATATGAAAGTCAACTGAACTTGTATTTGATGGACTTAATCGACCGTCAGTCTATGAAATGTCTCACAAAACACAAAGAGGCGCTTCCTTTGCAGGAAGCGCCTCTCTTGTTGTATATAATGTCATAGAACCCTTACAAAAGCAAGGGTTCTAATCTATTCATTATTACTTAACAGCAATCATGGTCTTAGTCGCCGTGAATTCGCCAGCAGTAACTGTGTAACTTAGTACACCAGTTGCGCCTTGAACTTGGCTCTTAGAAACATTGATAGTGTTATATCCAGCAGCGTAATCACCACGTAGAACTGTTAGTACACGACCGCTAGCATCGTTGATAGTCAACGTTACTTCCGCATCCTGTGGCAAGTTGAAACCGATCAAAGTTTCTACCGCGAATGGGTTAGGTGTGTTCTGGAACATTTCGAAACCTGCAGCAGCAACCTCTCCGTTAGAGAAGTTAACACCTACGTTCATGGTATTACCATTTCCGTATGCTTCAGCTGCTGTGTAACGGCTAGATACGTTGATGATGTCGCTCAAGTCAGCATCTGCCGTTGGGCGGATTA
>NZ_JBOEFX010000068.1:31235-31635 GCF_050633125.1 Lewinella sp. | reverse complement strand
ACTTCTACCACACAGTCGCTTGCAGCGTAAAGATTACATGCAGCGTGAGCGATCGTTTCTTCCAGACAGATTGTCGTCGTGCCGCTTCCGATTACCGTTACGACACCCGTCATGGGGTCGATCGTCGCGGCGGCGGGGTTGCTACTGCTCCAGGCACGGGCTACACTGTTCGTGTAAACAGGAGAGTTTACAAGTGGCGTCAAAGTCGTTGCCGTAACGCCATCCCAACACAGTTGATCCGTCAGGTCAAAGCTCGGTTCGGGTTGCTCCTGGATGTAGATGTAGGCCGTCGCTTCATCCGTACATGCTACGTCGGCTCCCGCGAAGGCGCTCACTGTGTAGGTTACTTCGTAGCAACCGGGGCCTGTGTAAGTCAAGGTATTTCCGGTAACGCCCGTAC
>NZ_JBOEFX010000068.1:30721-31151 GCF_050633125.1 Lewinella sp. | reverse complement strand
TAGTTCGGATGCGTGCCGCTAACACCACTGCCGGTGAACACACCGTTGGCTTCGCCAGTGACCAGCAGATCAAGATCAACAACCGCATCGTCGGTACAAAGCGGGCCGAAGGTCGTCCAGCTCGCGTCTACTGCTTCATTCGTTTCGGTGATGATCAGCGTTTGGCAGACTTCTACTACACAGTCACTTGCAGCGTAAAGGTTACATGCCGCATGAGCGATCGTTTCTTCCAGACAGATTGTCGTCGTGCCGCTTCCGATTACTGTTACAACGCCCGTCATGGGGTCGATCGTCGCGGCGGCGGGGTTACTACTGCTCCAGGCACGGGCTACACTGTTCGTGTAAACAGGTGAGTTCACAATCGGCGTCAAGGTCGTTGCCGTAACACCATCCCAACACAGTTGATCTGTCAGGTCAAAGCTTGGTTCGG
>NZ_JBOEFX010000068.1:439-30647 GCF_050633125.1 Lewinella sp. | reverse complement strand
CTCACCGGACCAAATACTTCTACTGTATGTGATTCTACTGCGGTACAGCCGCTGCCATTGCTCACCGTATAGGTGATCGTGTAAAGACCAGCCCCCGTACTTGGGGCAAAGTTGTAGTTCGGATGCGTGCCGCTAACACCACTGCCGGTGAACACACCGTTAGCTTCGCCAGTGACCAGCAGGTCCAGGTCAACAACAGTATCGTCCGTACAAAGTGGGCCGAAGGTCGTCCAGCTCGCGTCTATCGATTCTGCGACTTCTGTAATGGTCAGTGTATGACAAGTTTCTTCTACACAAACTTCTGCAGTGTTTCCATTACAAGAGGTATGAGTAATGGTTTCTTCCATACAAATCTCCACGGTTCCTCCATCGACAATAGTTACGACACCACTATTATCTACCGTAGCAATGTCGGTATCGGTACTTCGCCAAGTACGAACAGGCGCGTTGGTATAGGCAGGGCTATTGATTAAAGCATTGAGCGTCGTAGGACTTCCATCCCAACAAAGTTCTTCCGCCAGATCGAAGCTAGGCTGTGGTTGTTCACTTACGTAAACATAGGCCGTCACAGGGGCTACCGGTGAGCAGATGCCAGCGTCGGCAGCGGTAAACTCGTAGTCAACGCCGTAACAACCGGGCTGCGAATACACCAAAGCTTCCGCTTGAATTTCAGCCCCTACCCCACCGCGATAAGTATAAGTTCCACCCGGAGTGGCACCTACAAAGAGCGAGGACAGGGAAACACTTCCTGTATTGGAAATAGAACAGCTGATGAGGATATCTTCTGGTGTTCCGACCGTAGGTTGTTCCAGTACCGAGATCAATTGCTGACACGATACCATATTTCCACAAGCATCGGCAATCTGATAAGTACGGGTGACCAGATTTTCACTGGTTACATCCGATAAGTGGGTAAAAGAAGCCGTATTTAAAGAACAATTATCACTGGCTGCGCCACCCGCATTTGTAAATTCAACAAGTGTACTGAAAGGCACCTCCGCCGGAAGGTCACAAGTCACCAAAGCTGGCGGACAGACCATTACCGGCACTAAATTATCCTGAATGCTGATCGTTGAAGAACAGTTACTACTATTGCTACTATCATCCGTTGCCGTAAAGGTGACCATTTGATCTCCAGTATTGCCACAACCTGTGAAGTTGGCGAAGCTGTAGTTATTAGTAACGGCCTGGTTAAGCGTACAGCCATCTTCCGCCGTAGCAGAAGTCAGCCAATCAGCGATCAAATCCGTATTCGTATCATTACCACATTCTAAGACTAATGTAGAAGGACAATTAATCTCAGGTGCCGTTTGGTCCGCAAGCGTTACAACCGTAGAACAACTGCTGCTATTGCCACAATCATCCGTAACAGTAAGCGTAACGGTATGATTACCAATATCCGCACAGGTCAGGCTATTTACATCAACACTCAGGAACAATTCATCAGCGGGCGTACAACTATCGGTACTCCCACAGTCAATATCAGCAGGAGAAATTGTAGCAATCCCGTCGAAATCAGCTTCGATGTTAATCGTATAGTTGGTACAACAAACAGCGGTAGGAGGAGTGATATCCTGAATCGTTATCAACTGATCTTCCAGACTTACATTGCCGCAAGCATCTTCTGCGGTCCAGGTTCGTAAAATTTGGTAGCTGTAGGCTGCACAAGCACCGACCTCTGTCAAAATCGTGCGTTCACTGAATTCAACGGTGATGGTATTGTCGCAATTATCGGTTGCCATCAAAGTAGCAGGTGTAGGAATGACCGCATTACAATCAATGGTCATATCTGCTGGTGCCGCCGCCGTAAAGACGGGCGGCGTTTCATCATCAATCGTAATGATTTGCTGGCTGATTGCCGTATTACCACAGTTGTCCATAATCTCGTACTTCCTTACCACAATCTGCGGGCAGGTGTTACCATCTGTTGTTTCCTGGATCAACTGGAAAGAAGCAGTGTTGATACCACAATTATCGGAAACGGTATTTCCATCGGCCAAAAATTCAGCCAAACTAGCATAAGGTGGAATATCACTCAAGGAACAATCGGTAGCTACTTCAGGGCAACTGATCACTGGCGGCTCCGTGTCGTCGATCCGGATGGTCTGGTTACATGTTGACGTGTTTCCACAGGCATCCTGTACTCGGTAAGTACGGGTTGTAATTTGTGGGCAAGTACCTGCACTATTGACGGTATTCGTCAAGGAGAAGCTCGTAATTCCACAATTGTCAGTAGCCAAGCCACCAGCGGCCACAAAACTAGCCATACTGGTGTAAGCAGGAGCCTCACTTATGCTGCAAACAGCCGTAATCGGCCCTGGACACACCACCAATGGCGCTACATTATCAATGACGGTATAAGTTACGACACATATCTCCTGCATCGGAGGAGACATACCATCTCCCGGATCATTTATCGTATAAGTTCTCGTAAGAATATAAGGACTAGCAGCACAACCCGCTCCCCCATTATTGCTATCCGAGAAGGTTACTGTGGCCATTCCGCAAGCATTGCGAATCGCGGAGACTTGGTCAATCGCATTAAAGCCAGCTACTGTTGTAGCACCAGCTGGAAGGTTCGCCACACAAGCAAAAGTGCCCCCATTAGGTGCTGGGCAGACCACACCTAGGAAACAGTTTGGAAAGACGACCAAAGCTGTATCTACTGCTGTCACCACTACAAAGTTGCCATCCTTGCCGCTAACATCTGCTTCATTGATAATGGGATCAAGGCCCGTATCAGAATCCAATTCTACCACTACCTGAACGGTAATCGTTTGATCTGGTGCCAAGCAGCCGTCCATCCCATCAAAGAAGTCATCGATGGCACCGCCATTGTACCCTGCGTTTACGGTAGGGTTTTCAGTCGCATTGGTCACGGGTACCAGCACGGGGGCTGAGACGACATTGACAAACGTACTGCCCAGCTGACTGATCATATTGTCCGTCAACTGAATCATGGTCAGTTTTTCGTTACCGGTATTGGTAATCACCAACTGGAAAGTCACATCGTAATTACCAGCTACGCCACTGGCAGCGGGCACCATTCCTACTGCGGTTTTGGTCAGTGCAATTTCTGGAAGCGTAACGAAAGCTGGATCTTGGTCATCTTCGTCTGTAGTAGGGTCGGTATCACCAGGATTGCCCGTGCCGTCGCCATTGACAACATTATCGGAATCTGTTCCGGGGTTACCGCCAGCATCATTGGTTGAGTTATCGTCAAAATCGCCATCAATATCATCAAGGTAAAGCGTACCATCAGTATCAAAAGCCGAACTGATTTCAGCGATATTTACGTATTCATCAGGGCCAGCATCCTGAAGTTCCAGGCTGATGGTAACATTTTGACTACCGCCAGGTAAAATGGGGCCTTCTATAATCGTCGTTGCTTCGCTTACGCCAAATGTCCAGGTAGGTTCATTGCTTGCCAGCCAGGCAAAGCCTGCCGGAATGGTATCGTAAACCACAATATCCTGAGCCGCAATATTACCTTGATTAAACACCGTGATCTCGAAAGTCACTGTTTGCCCAATGGCGTAAGGGCCGGGTGTGACTAAGGTTTTTGTGAGTGCCAAATCGAAAATCTGCAAGATGGCAGGATCGTGGTCGTCTTCATCGGTGGCAGGGTTATTGCCTCCTGGTGTTCCAGTGCCATTACCATTAGTAGTGTTGTCTGTAGCGCCATCAGGATTACCACCGGGGTCATTGATGGGGTTATCATCTGGTGTACTATCTTCATCAAAAAGCGAAAAGTCGTTCCCTAGAGTATCCTGGAAAGCCGCTATTTCCGCAAAATTGGTCCAAGCATCAGCACCACTGGCCATGTTCAAGGTTGCCTTTAAGGGCAAAACAAGGGAAGCTCCAACAGCAATCGTATCCTCTACAATAGTCACTAAGCGTGTCGGGGTGACAGCCTGCCAATCGGGGTTAAGGTCTGGCAAAAAGCCAAAACCTGCTGGCAGATAGTCGTTGACCCGCACTTGGGAAACCGCTTGCTCACCTTGATTGAATACCGTTATTTCAAAACACACAGTATCGCCATAGGATAGGTCTACAGCATTGGTAATCGTTTTGGTCAATGCCAAATCAAAAAGACACTCTTCAAAAGCGGGCATCGTAATACTTGCTGCACAGCCAGGGTTAAGCACAAACGCAGCCGTGATATCTTCTCCTCCACTACTGGCATCAATTAGTCGAGTGAAAGACGCCGTGCCGCTGACGGTATCGACCACGATTCGTTCGGTGCTACCGTAGTAATCTACCACAATGGTGTCAGCATCAAAAAACTGGTCATAGGTGTAGGGGTTATTAAACCAGAATACCTCCACTGTTAGTTCTCGCATTAAATCATCGCCTTGCGGCTGACAATCACTTATTGTCGCGTTGACCTCCAAGTAACAATCGGGAATAAAGCCAGCATCAATAGTGGGATTATACGTATTCCATGGCAGGAAATACACCGGCGTAACGCCCGTTACTGGGTCAGCATCACTATCCAGGGTGTCGTCGCCGCCAGCTTGTTCGTTATCGGTTCCTACAAAACCTTCTAATGGGAAAAACGCTAGCGAATAATTCCCCTGAACCAAATCATCAAAGAGATAAAACCCATTCTCATCGGTTGTTGTACTTCCGATAAGTGCTCCGGTAACGCCGTCATAAAGATTAACTACAACGCCTTCGATACCTGGCTCGCCGGCGTCTTGTTCGCCGTCCAGATCAAAATCAAACCAGACGAAATTGCCCAGAGAGCTGCTCGCACCACCACAATCAATACCATTGACATTGAATATATGGGTTACCGGGCAGCCTTCTTCACTTTGATAAGTAACGGTATAAGTGGTCATTCCAGAAACAACCATATCGATCACCGCAAAGCTAGAATCAGGGCCCGGGAAAGAGAGGCCCGTATTGGGTACCCACTGAAAATTACTTCCCCCAATATTGAGCGAAGGCAACTGGTAGGTACCACCAATACAAGCGGTGACATTGGCTGTTTCCACCTGAGCTGATTGCAAATTAATAGTTACCGTATCCAAACCGTAACAATTGCGATTGCTGGAACGGAGAGCATATTGAATTTGCTGCTCCATACCCGTGATGTTGGTGCCCATAAAATTAGTGGGCGTCGAGGTAGTAGGCATTAAGTTCCCTAGGGAAGAGCCTTGTACACTTAGCCATTCGAAATCGTAGCCAGCTATCGGGTCTGGGCCAATACTAATAATGTCATCGCTACAGACCGTTACGTCCCGAGGGAAATCAATGACGATTTCTGGGTGTATCTGGAACGAGGGGACTTCATCACAGGTACAGGTAGTCTCGGGGTTGAGGACAGCAATAATCGTACAAACTGTTGCGGAAGGGAAAGCTGCTTCTCCGCCAAGGAAAATACACTCCCCAAACTCTAGTGGATCTGTCAGGACATCACTAATGGTAAAGAGTAAAACATCCGCTGCCGAGCGAAAACCATTAAGGTCGGTATCTTCATAAACTTCCAGGGTAACGCTTTCACCCGTTTGAAGTGTGGCGCCGTTGTTACAAACCTCTGCTTCAAAAACAGCTAAGGCTTCTGTTGCCGAGGTAAGGGTAATTGTAGCCGCTGACATATCAATCGTCAAACTAGGTTTTACAATTGACAAGGTCGCTGACTTTTCTCCGGCCAGAATGGCCAGCGAGCAGGTCTGTCCATCACAAGTTTCGTTTGCTCGGGAAAAAGCCTGCACCAGTAGTTCGTAATCGGTACAAGCCTGCCCGATATCCATGGCAGCCAATCTAAGTCGGAAAGATATATTAGTACCAGGGTTTACAATATTCCCCATAGGCCAAACTAAAATCTGGCGGCCACTTTCCGTTCTGATGACTGGGTTATTCGTAGAAGCATTTAAAATCGGCAAATAGGAACCAGGTACGTAGGTAATTCCAGCAGGCAATACATACCGAATAGAATCTAATGTAGAAGGTGCGCCACTGCTGAGGGTAAGGCTTACCAAAGAGTTGGCTTCCTGCTCATTACACGCATTGAGTGACAAGTCACCTAAGTTAATATCGGCCGTAAACGTCGGTTGCTGCAACGTAACTCTGAGGCGAGCAGCAGGTTTAGTTTTAGGCACCAACGGATCACCACAATTGGAGTTACCTGTTATCTTAAAGTTGGCACGAGAACCAGAAAGGTAGCTACAGGTCGTCTCCGTGAGTAAGCGTAGGCTGATTTTATTTTGAGTAAGCGTTGGGTCTTTAGAGCCAATTAACCCTACGTTCAACAAGGTCTCATCTAATGCTGATACGTTTACATACAAGCCACCGCCACCGGGTACAGGGTCAGCAACAGAGACATAAGTACCACCAGAAGTTGTAGAAGGAATCGCTAATTCTAAACTACCACTGACATATTCTTGGCCAGGTGGCAAATAAATATACAAGCCGATATCACGTAAGTAGCCTAAGTCGGTACTTCTTATTTCTACCTCATAAGGCACCTCATCACACAAGGGGACATACAAGTTAGCCGTAGGATCAATAATATCCAGGTTCATCCCTGACATGGCACTGGTAAAAGTGATGGTAGAAGGATCAGAGCAAGAGGCATCTTCTACTGTAGTAGGTAAAGATTCACAATCCCAGCCAGCAACAATATCCAGTTCTTCGGGCTGGCAATTGTTACTACGGACGACAACCCGGTACCTGCGGGTTTGGTTGCCATTGACACTACCAATGGGGTAAATACCAAAATTGTTTCCTGCGATAGGGTTATTCGTCTCCAATTCCAAAACCTCTTCTACCACTACGCCTCCTGTTGGGCTATTGAGGTAGATAAAAGCGTTGTCTGCTCTAGGGTCTTCAACATTTCTCACCTGAATATTTATGGTATCCAAGCCACTACATACACGGATATTTGGCGTTTCCGGAAAGACCAATAAGCGAGCAGCACCTGTATAATTGAAAGTACTTGCTACCGTGGGGCGAACCAGTTGATCCGTACAGTAAATATCTTCTTCCACCACTTCGGTAAGTGAATAACTAAAGTCGTAATCTGCTGCTACAGATTCACAATTGCCTTGTAAACTGACGAAAAACTGGGCGCGGTAACCTTCATCAGGTGGAATTTCGTTATTGCCGAGGCTGTTGAGATAAGCTTCTGCGAAGAACGTCAATTCATCCCCGTTTACCGTGACAAAAGAGGAAGGAATCATTCCGTTTGGAAGGTTTACAATATTATGAGCGGAGTTGATTTGCTGGCGCAATCGAAGCCCCAGATCATCCAGACGGAAATCAAACTCGGCAGGCTTGGTAAAGGTAAATACCTCTGGCAAGCCTAACGGACGAACTTCGTAAGGGAATTCATCAAAGCTGAAAGAACCAATAAATCGATCATAACGAAACTCAAAATTAGAGAGCTCACAAGCACCGAAACCCTGGATAGTGCTATTGGAGTTAACCGACAAACCTACTTGATAAAGGCGGGCATCCCAATCATTACAAGTATCCTCGCTGCCCAAACCGTAAGCTGCTTCCGATAGGTAAAAAGACGTGGAAAATTCGCGACTTCGGATTTGCCCCGTATAAGGTGTTTTTACCTTAAAAGTTAAGCATACATTGACTGTATCGTCTTCATCGAAATCAAAGTTGGCAGGCAGGTTGCAGCCCAACGCATTGAGGGTATCCCGAGAAAAGTCGACAATTAAATTTTGGTTAGCAATATCGTAGGTGATAGGCACCACATTGCAATTATGAGTGGTTCCGTCGACATCTACAATTTCAACGGTAGCGAAGAGTGGAATATATTGTTCGTTAGCAGGAAAATTAAGGACTGCAAAGCCGTAACTCCAATCCGTATCGTTGGGGTCACTCACGCGACCGCTAAAATTAGCTTTCAGGGTATCTCCTTGAAGGTATCGGTCTTTTTGCACTAAATTAAGATCAATATTACCATTGGCAACTTGGTCATTATTGGTGTCTCCTAAGCCAAAATTGGTTCGCTCCAGGCTAAAGTCTTCAAAGACCATCCCATCACACACACAACCAGGATCAGGACAAAAAACACGCATATTCAGATCGGCAGGTGCGAATATTTTGGTAGTAGGACAGCTGGCACAAGTAGGATCAATCGTAAAAAAGGTTTCCTGGCTAATCAGAATATCATAAACGGGATTGGCACAATTTGGGCTTGGCGGTTTTTCGCTACAATCCGCTTCCAGGCAGAGACTAAAAACCATCGCGCTACCAATATTGAAACCACCGGGACGATCAAGGTCGGGATCAGCATTGGTTTTACACCAACGAATGCGGAGGTAATCGTCGCCTCCCAAGTTGTTATCAACATATTCTTCTTCACAAGCTTCCCAAATCGTACCATCGGCATCCTGCCAAACGATAGAACCTGGCTGATAATCAAGGCCACACTCGATGGTGAAAATACTTTCAAGATAAGCTTCTGTATACTGATTTTGATTAAACCAATCCAATTGCGCGTCGGTAATAGTATACTCAACAGTGGCTTTAGCACCATCTACTAAATCAAGCGGCCCTTCCACAAAACCATCGAGGAAAGCGTCAAAATTGCCGGTATTCAAGCTACTTCCGTCGTTGCGGTAATCGCCACAACCATCCTCAACGGAAGTGACTTGAAAATCGCTGCGGTAGATATTGCGGATAGAGCAGTTGTTACAATCACAAGAATGTGCTAGATCGTAGTGCAAGGTCAGTGATTCTCCAGCAGCCAGCGATATATTCCTAATGGTATCAACGACTGTTCTAACGCCGCCTGTACAGTGCCCAGCATCCACCAGCGCTTGGTCAACGGCCTGGTCGGCAATTGGGCTACCGCCTCCATCCGTTATCAGGTAATTACTGAGATCAATAGCGCCAGCGGAGGTGATGCGCACAACGATTTCGGTAGCCGGTGCATTCCCCGTGTTTTCCAGCTCTATATCTACGGGCGTTAGTTCGTCCACATAACAAGCTGGGCGATTAATACTACTGATGGATACACTAATATCAGGCAGTGCTACACCAAAAATAACTCCTGTCGAAGGAAATTCTCCTTGCGGCTTATTTTGACAATCCATCTCTCCATAACAGCCAAATTGTGCTCGGCGATCAATATTTTGCGGCCCCACAGGGCATCCCGTGAAGGTGTAGGTTTCCTCCACAATAAAGCTACTATTCTGAGGTAGTACCGATGTCCCGTAAAGAGCCATAAAATGCACCTCTTCTACCAAAAAACATTGAAAACCAGGCTGCCCTGTAGTAGGCGTCAGCGGAATTCCCCCTACAGTAGGAACAACCGTGGCATAGCTTATATCCTCTAAACAATAGATCACCTGGAATAATGAACCATTGCCAGCATTGGCTATTGTTGTACTAATGGTAGAAACCAGCCCCACATAAGGCTCAATAAGGGTTGGAGTAGAAAGTGGTATAGAAAGATCAGCAGATTGGACAAAGAAAGAAGCATCATCAGATGTTTCTTCCGACTCACTGTTCTCACACAACGGATCATGAGTAACCGTAAAATCAAAGTTCCCGGCTACACCTGCAAAATCACAACCAACGGCTAAGTCTAACGTAAAAGTGACGGTATTACCCGGGCCAGTATTGGTTAAATCTGGCAACTGAATTTCATCAGGATTACCCGTGTAAGTTACTCCAGGTGTCGCAGACATCAGATTAGTCTGATAAAGACCTACAGGTAGGTTAATCTCTGCCAGAACATTAGTCAGTGTTGGTTTTGGGCCATTATACGTGACCGTAAAAGTATACGTCTGCCCTTCACCACAAGTAGAAAGCGTAGCACCAGAAATAGGATTAATACTCAAGTTGAGAACAGGATCGGGAACATTGACGGTAAGCACTGTTGCAGGAGCTTCCGAAAAATCCTGCATTTGGCAATCATCTTGTCCGGCACAACCATAGACTGTGCGACGCCGCAGCGTTCCGCCTGTACCACAAGTCGTTACTTCCCAATTCTCTATTACATTAATGTTATTGTTGGCAAATTCGCCACCAAGTACATTTTGCAAATCCGTTTCCGTAACAACGAAACAAGTTTGTCCAGCCGGGCTCATACCCGCAAGCGCCAAGTTGTTGCCACCTACCGTCGCAGAGGTAATATTCGCTACACTATTATTTTCAACACAATAATTAAAGGTAGTGACACTACCTGCTGAATTATTGGCGACTGTATTGGTTGTGCTAAACATTTGTCCCTGATAAGCAATCACAAAACTCATCGGGGTACTCGTCGTTACTTCTAAATCAGGCACCAAAAACGCCACTGGATCAGAATTTTCAGTCACCATATTTGTCATAGCTCCTGCTACAGGGTCGTGATTCACCGTCACTTCAATGGCCTGACTTACCTCTACTAAACCACAACCCGCTTCAATAACAAGATCGATAATAAGATCATCCCCTGCTGCCAAGGGTGCATCAAGTGTAAAGCCTCCTGGCGCAGCCGTTGCCCCTGCTGATACCGACTGAATACTTACCCCTGCTGGAAGGACAATACTTGCTACCACGTTTTCGAGCGCATCAACTGGATCGGTATTGCTTAGTTTTATGGACACTATCGCACTCTCTCCACATGCAGTAAGACTAACGGGAGAAGAAACTTCCACAATGAGCACCTCTGCCAGCGTAGAACGAAAAAGAAGCGTTTCTGAAGAGTCACTGGCATTACCTAAAGTACCTAACAAAAGAAGGCCCGAAAGCAAGTAATGAAAGATACACGTAGGGGAATACGTAGAATTCTGTCTCATGTGATTATAATTTGTATAATTAAGAGCAAAAACCAAGCCAACCTGATTGACTTGAGACCTTAGCCTATGCTATTCAAGATAACAAAGATCTCAGTTTGTGAAATACGGTAGACTACAACAATACTTACAACACCAGTGAATTACTGGCCGAACAATGAGTATAGGTACGTGGAAACAGTTAGGTACTTAAGACAAAACGATCTCTATAATAAAGGAGGAGATCTCTGCTTCTGTGTTGTTATTAAAGACGTGAATACGTAATAAAGGTAACGTTTATCTTTCAACAAAAAAAGGAAGAGTATAACTGTTGTTTTCAAAGAACAGTTATACCCCTTATTCAACCATTTAGTCAAATTAAAGCTCCGTTTATCAACAAAAAAACATACCGCTCCAGCAAGAATTACAAAAAAACAGAGCGTGTTGGCCATTATTACCGCAAGCGATCAACCGACCGCACCAACTTCTCATCTTTGTTGATGTAAAAGTGGGCCAAATAAGCAAAGATCATCGCTAGTAGCGGTAGAGCGATCCCCACAGCAGGCTCAGCGGTATCTACTGCCTGATCATTAAATAGATAGTAAGCACCGAGACCAACGCCCACACCAGTGAAAAACAAGCCGACTTTGGTCAGCGTCATCTGTAGTTTGCGATTATTAAACAAGAAGATGGTTACAAGCAGCAATAAGGCTGCCAAGGCAAAAGCCCCCATCATTATTGGACCATCCTGAACACTGAAGGCTGCATCAGCAAAAAGGGCAGAATCCACTTTAGCTTCATTTGTAGTTGCCAGAGGAAGGGCAAAAAGGCCGAGTACAGCACCGCTGGCCAAGAGTAAAAAGATGGTTTGTATTCTTTGAATCATTTTTTATTGGTTTGATGGTTTGAGGGTTTTTATGGGTGTAAAAGTGTAAGGGTGTAAGGGTTAGGATTTTGCCTAGTGGCAAATATACCTTTATACTTTTCAAAGTCAGAAGTCGGAAGTAGTTGAGGCCACTAGCGGAATCACCCAACCCTTACACCTACCCAACTTTTACACCTTTACACTCACCCAACCTTTGCTCCCTTCCCCTTATCTTTGGGCAAAAATAATAAATGCTGCGATATCAACTAAGTCATTGGGAATGGGAAAGTTTCTTTAAAGATATTGATGTACTTATTGTGGGTAGTGGAATCACTGGATTATCCGCAGCTATTCATCTTAAGGAACAGTCTCCTAGCATGAAAGTTGTGGTTATTGACCGAGGGCCATTGCCTATTGGGGCGAGCACACGAAATGCAGGTTTTGCCTGTTTTGGCAGCCTCAGTGAGTTGCTTGATGATCAAAAACATAGCAGTCGGGAGGATGTTTTGGAGCTGGTAGCGCAGCGCTATGAAGGCCTCTGCCGGTTGCGGGAACGCTATAGCGATGCAGCACTGGGGTACAAGGCATGGGGCGGGTACGAGATTTTCAGGGACGAAGACAACGAGCTCTACGCACAGTGCCTTGACGTAATGGAGGAATTTAATGCGGATTTACGGCCACTGACCGGTAAGGAGACGTTCGTTAAAGCGGATGCTCAAATACCTGCGACTGGCTTGCACAAAGTAAGCCATCTGTTACTCAACCAGGCCGAGGGGCAGTTGCATACCGGACAACTGATGAAAACCCTGCTACGCAAGGCACAATCACTCGACATCTTGTGCCTGGGAGGGGTCACCGTTACGGCTACAGAAGAAACCAACGGGCAGGTGGTCATTCATACAGATCATGGTTGGTCGATCCAGGCGAGGCAGTGTTTGTTGGCTACCAATGGCTTTGCAAAACAGCTCTTACCTGAGCTGGCCTTGAAGCCAGCCCGCAACCAAGTGCTTATTACAGAACCCATTGCCGGATTGCAACTTCAGGGTTGCTTTCATTATGACTGTGGGTACGTTTATTTCCGTAATATCGATCAACGTATCTTACTGGGCGGTGGCCGCAATCAAGACCTAAGTGGCGAGGAGACGACCGACTTGGATGCTAACCTACAGATTCGCGCCTATCTAGAACAGCTTTTACACCAAGTTATCCTTCCAGGGCAAGACACAAAAATCGACCGTTGGTGGACGGGCATCATGGGCGTCGGCCCTGTCAAAAAGCCCATCATTCGCGAAGTTGGAACGCAGACGGTGGCAGCTGTCAGGCTGGGCGGAATGGGCGTCGCCATCGGGACAGGCGTGGGGGAACAAGCTGCTGACCTACTGCTGGGCAAAATGTAAAATAAATCAGCCCTTCTCTATTGACAAGTCACCAAAGAGTAAGTAAACTTTACCTCAATTTACAGCTGGGATTCATTAAAGCCCGGCTGTTTGCTTCAAATGAGTACGCAAAAAGTTTTTCAATGGGCTAAAGACAATGGTGCTTTAGCATTTTTATTAGCCACCCAGATAGCAGCAATTACAGGTGTATTTACCTGGTTGTCAGCCAGTAGCCTACAGTCGATAGAACAACCAAAGAAAAAAGGCCAGGCTGTGTTTGCCAAGCATTTGCCCGCTACCCCAGTGGCTACGGATAGCCAAGCCGTAAGCGCTCAGCCAGCCTCTTCGGAGGTAAAGTAAGCTCCGCGAGCATCAGGTAATAAATCAACCCCGCAGTTGTTCCAAGGAATGGCTGCGGGGTTGATTTGTTTTAGGGGGATACTTATCGATGGGTATAACTGCTCACCTTTTATTTGACATTCAAAAAAAGTATATTAGCTACTAATAAATCCGATGCTCTCATTGAAGCTATCTAAAATATAGCTTCCATAAAAAAATGACAAAAATGAAATACGTTCTTTTTCTCTTATTCTTATTGTTACAAACGTTTGCAAATAGCCAGAATAGTACTCCCGTTAGTAAAGCCTCTATGATGGCAAACTCCGCTAAAGTTACTATCAACCACTGTACCGAAAAGGATATCTCAACACCTATTCTAAACCGCATCGTTGTACAACCCAGTTTTTCAGATCAAGAGATAGATTTCCTTCGACAACTACCGCTTTCTGAACGAGACATCCTAACTGAAGCTACGTTTATAGACGACAACAATATCAATTTTCCCTACAAAATCAGTGTAAATTATCCAAACCAAGGTTTTTATGTTATTGGATTTTCTAAATATCTTAATTTTTCGGGGAGCCTGAGGTTAAATGATGAAAACGAATTAGAGAGGACGATTTGTGAAGAAGATCTCCTTGGAATATTAAGCACCAAAATGTCTCCATTTGCTCGATTTTTATCTGGAGAAATCGACACCATAAGAATGGCTTTTTACAGGGAGTTTTTCGGCCCTCCAAAGACACAATGGATAATGAGTAAATCGGAAACAGAAAATCTGCTAATTGTAGAAGAGCATATATACACGAAAAAAGACTTCCAAGAAAAAAAGGTATCACTTCATTTCATCGAACCCGCCAAATTCGATGAATTGCTAGCTTTTGAACAATCACTGCGACAGAACGTAATCGAAAGCTATCAGACCGAGCTCAAGACAAAATCATCGATCTCCATGACCGATGGCGAATTCTCTTGGAGATTAGAACTTACCGGTAAGAAAAATCAATACCACAATCGCTTCCTTCAATTGTTCAAATAGACCGTTCCTATATCACCACACACAAACATCAAGGCCGTACCCGATTACTCGGATACGGCCTTGAATATATTGGGAAATTAATCCCTTATCAGACTAAGTCTGTTTATTCATTCCTAGTGGAAAGGACAAACAAAATCAGACGTCTTGTTAGCTACAATGATTGCGTTAACATCATGAGTGATGGTACACTCAAACGTAGTCTCATCATAAGTAATTTCATCCAACTCTGCAGCAATAGCAGTGAAGAAAGAAGGAAGATTAGGAGTAGTATCTTCAACCTTGATGTTAGCATTAGCCAACTGCTCGGTTTCACTTACTACAAACTTCACACCCATATCTGTCATACGACGACCTTCAGCAATGAAGATCTCCTGACGCATCAGGTACAACAATTCTAGTGCTTCATCTTCGCTGCCAACAGCATCAACCATAGCATCAGTCACAGAAGTACCACTAACAGTAGGAATAGTTACATTACCAACCTTACGATCGATAACCAGACCACCAACCAAAGCAGCACCAGGGCTAGACGCAACAACTACAATCGAAGAGTCAGGGCGAGTACCAGGGTTACGCTCTGTACGATCCTCTACAGAATCATCAAACGTACTGGTTGGGCGAGTAGCTACAAGTGCAATGATATCCTTCATAATGCTCTGAGCAGTACCTAGGGCACCGTCAGCAATCGCAGCTTCACACTTGATCAAGTGTGCTTCTTCGATTTTCAACAAAGGCATATCAATATCCTGTGATGGATTATCATCATTGTACTTAGGATCCAAGAAATCCAAACGAGGCAGTGGCTGTAAATCATCAAAGCTACCACGATCATGAATAGCATTTTGCATTTCGTTATCAATACGAGCACCATTAAGGGCATCGAATTTAACGAAACGAACGAAACCAGGATCAGCAGCAATAGCGGCATCAGCAGCAGTTACAGCAGCAGCTTTGTTACCTGCGTAGTAATTAGCACGTGCTTGGCCCATCAAACAACTTACCTTCGTCGCAGGATCAGAAGCCTTAGCAGCACCTTGCTCGAAGAAATCAATCGCCAATGCATAGTGTGCACTAGCTGGCTGAGCAGCACCCTGAGGTTCTGCTGGCAAAACATTGAACAATTCCGCAGAAAGCAGGTGAGACAAACCAATGAAAAACATGAATTCTGCTTCTTGATCGGCAGTGTAGTTAGGGTCACCAGGGCCAATTATAGCCAAACCAGACTTCGCTAATTCACGCAAACGTGCAATCTCGAACTGAGCATCATTGATGTCATTATCCGTAGATGTAACGTTCAAGATATCTAAGAACTGGTTGAAAAACGTCTGAGTATTATCATAGTTATCAGAAGCAATTTCTGCTAAATGAACATACTCACCAGCTACCTCTGCCAACTGACGCTCTAGACCGTTAAGGGTACGCGCAGCTGACTGAGAAGTACCGAGGATAGCATCCTCAGAAAGATCCGGGTTAATCGGATCAAAAGTAGTATCTGGATCTTCACATGCCTGAAAAGACAATGCCAAAATAGCGATGGCGAAAATCCAGTTTATTTTATTTTTAAGCATAATTTTCATTTTAAAAATTTAACAGAGGTGATTTAGAATCCAATGCGTACATTGAATAAAACCTGCTTTGGAGCTGACTCGGTACCAAAACCGAAACCACCTGCTGCAAAGCCATCCTGTGCACCAATACCAGAACCTGTAACTTCTGGATCGAAAGAAGAAGAAGCACGAACGTAAGGGTTACGGAAGTTCAAACCTAGTGTTAAACGGCTCAAAGCTGCGATATTAGCAGTAGGCACGTTGTAAGAAATACCGATGTTACGAATCTTGAAGAAATCTGCATCTTCTACCCAAACACCTGCCAAATCAAAGAAGCTTTCGCTAGCTGAATTTGCAGGAATACGATCAGGATCGTTTACACCACCAAAGTAGCGCAGTACATCATCCACTGCTACACCAGAAGCTCCACGCTGGAAATCACTAGAGCCAAAAATCGTAAGGTTCTTCCAACGGAAGTTCATACCTACTGTTCCGTAGCTCGTTGGGTTAGGGTTACCCAAAACTGCATTTGCTTCTACGTCTACCAAGTTACCTTCTGCATCGAAGGTTGGCTGTGATCCACGGAAGTAACCAAGCGGCTGACCTTCTTTTACGAAAGATCCTAGGAAAGTAAATCCACCTACGTTAAACTCAGGAGAACCACCAGCATCCACTACAACGTTTTCGTTAGTCGTGTAAGAAGCATTGAAGGTCAGGTCGAAGTCTTCAGAACGAAGTACATCTACATAACCTTGTAGTTCGATACCTTTGTTGGTTACTGTACCTACGTTAGCTTCTTGAGCCAATTGGCCAGAAGAAGGTGCGTTAGGTGGCGTAAAGATAGCATCGTTGGTCGTATTGTCGTAGTAAGTAAAACCAATACCGAAACGAGCTTCAAAGAAGCTTGCATCGAAACCAGCTTCGTAAGAGTCAACGATCTCAGGACCCAAATCTGCATTACCAGGATTACCGAAGGTATAAGCAACAGAACCAAGGTAAGGGTTAGCTACGAACAACCGGTCACGCGCAAATGGCGTAGGGAAGTTGGTTGCCTGACCAAAGTTGGCACGTACACTGAAACGGCTTACGATATCGCTGATACCACTTTCCTGCATGAAAGGCTCATCTGTTAATGAGTAAGACAGACCAATACGGTAGATGTTTACCAGGCCAATGTCTTCACCAAAAGCAGAGTTACCATCCCAACGGATCGCACCGTCCAAGAACAGCTTGTTCTTATAGCCAATGTTTTCAGAGATATAGAAACCACCAAAAGCAGCAATTTGTAAGAAGTCAGCAGCCGTTTGAGTAGCAGTGTTACCAAAAAGGATACTACCTTCAGTCAAGTCAGTACCTTGTAGTAAGTACTGCTCATCTTGCTCACGGAAAAACTGACCACCACCACCGGTGATGAAAGAGAAGTCTCCCGCATCAGCACGATACTGCAAGCTAACATCAGTAGTAATACCAATAAAGTTACGCGTTGCAGTATTCAATGATCCTTGGTCAGCAGTACCAGCAGGTACAGCACCTTTAGAAATAAGAACAGCGTTGCTCTGTACCTCACGCTGGCGTGAGTTACGGTTATCCAAACCAAGGGTAGCTTTCGCAGTGAAACCTTCGAATGGTGTCCAGGTTAAAGACTGTGACGTTTGGAAACGACGAACCGCTTCCGTGATGTCTGTTACTGCACCTTGCGCAGCAAGGTCTTCCTTAAGCGCATCACGCTCTTCGCCAGTTAAAGCAGAAATATCACCGAAAGAACCACCTTCCAGGTTACCAAAACGAGCAAAGCTGGTATTGGCATTGTAGTCACGTGTAAACCAGTTACTTGCAAATGCTGCAGAAGCAGAATAAGAAAGCGTTGGTGACAATTCAGCACTTACACCAGTACGCATACTTACACGACGCTGGCGGTTAAGATCGTTGAAGCTGTCATCATCATAGAAACTACCAGAAAAACTGTAGCCTACTTTTTCAGAACCACCATCAACAGTCAAACGGTGCTGCTGTACAGTACCATTCTCGTAGTACAAATCAGCAGTTTCAGGGAAGTAAAGGAAAGTTTCCTCACCCGACATGATACCTACGGTACCGTCGTAACCGAAACGAGCTTTCTGGCCATACTGACCTTTTTTGGTGAAAATCTGAATTACACCATTGGCAGCATCAGCACCATATAGTGTAGTAGCAGCACCACCACGGATAAATTCTACACGCTCGATAGCCTCGATCGGAATATCCGCCAAAGCAGAACTGTTTGCACCACCTGTACCAATGTTCAGGCTTGGGCGAGAGTTCAGGTTATCCACACGTACACCATCAATGATGATTACAGGTGTGGTAGAAGCGTTAGCAGAAATAGGCCCACGGTTACGAATCTGAGATGCAGTACCTGGCTGACCAGATGACAAGCGAACCTGTGTACCAGGAATCCGTGACTGTAACACTTGGTCTAACTGCGTGATAGGCGCTAATTCAAGCTGTTCAGAGGTAATTGCATCAACCGTTGAGGTTAAACGCTTTTTCTCAATACCTACCCCTTGACCAGTAACTACGATCTCATCGAAAGTTACACCAGCCAACATAACTAAATCAATCGTATTAGAAACGCCAATTGGTTGCTCGATGGTTTCGAAACCAGTGTAGCTGAATACTAATACTTTGTCATCATTGCTGATATTGATACTGTAAGTACCATCAATATCTGTTACTGTACCTGTAGAGGTACCTTTGACCAGTACAGTTGCTCCGATCAGAGCGTCTCCCCGCTCATCGGTTACCGTACCAGTAATTGTCCGCTGCGCAAGCAGGGTTGCAAGACTACATAAAAGTAGCCCCACTACTAGTGAGAGTTTTTTCATGAAATGCATTTTTTAGCGTTCACAAAGACTGTTCAGTCAGGTAATTATCTTGTGAATACTATGGTGAATAATCAAAAAAAACAAAACGTACGAACAGTTGTTCGTTCTCTTTTCAATAGGGTAGGGAATAAATGGTGTTTACTGAAAATATATTCCCTGGTTGTTGTTTTGCGGTTTATTTTCCGCTTTTTAGATAGGTAAATCCGAAGATTCACGTCAAATGTAGAAGGTTTTTAGCATTTCAGCTAATTTATTTGATAGTTTTACTATTTCGGCCTTCTGCTATCTACTTATCGAATGACCTTCCTGAAACGCTGCCTCTTTTAAAATTGTTCAGTAAAAAATAATAGTCCGCGCAATTCAAAATGGCTTTTCAATTCATTCGTACAATCATGCCTTTACCTCCAATTATAGCAAGATGCAAATACTAAACCCTGTCAATCAATGTTTAACAAGGGGTTAAAATCAAGTTAAACCCCGCTTCCTAGTTATAGGAAGATTGTACCTTTGCCTTTCCTTGACAAAAAATATTTTTTTATTAGAGCTTGTTTGGAAATTTTGCAAACTGATTTCCAACGAATTACGGTTCTGGCTAAGAAATTAAAGCTGAGCTTAGCGGGCTAAGTGAGGGTTTCATTTCGACGACAGGTTCGAAATTCCTTGGAAATAAGGAAGCATTAACTTTGTTTCTCCCTTTGATTTGGAGTAATTGCTTTTCACCAAATAAAATTTCCAAACAAGCTCTTAAAGTAAGGTTCCCTTGTTCCGACTTTCCACTTTGTTTTCCTGCTTGCTGCTAATGTTGTTTTTATCACAACCACTGCTAGGTCAGTCTGGAAGAGACACGCTGCCTCCTACTACCCAGCGTGTACGCATCGACAATGCCAATTCATTGGAATATCAGCGCCGGAGTAAAAACGAAGTCATTCAGAAACTTGTCGGTGAGGTTGAGCTTAGCCAGGACAGTATCTTCATGTACTGCGACAGCGCCATCATCGAAAACAGTACCAGAGTATTTGCCCTAGGAGAAGAGGTCCTTATCCAACAGGGAGATTCCCTAGCTGCATTTGCAGACACCTTATATTATGATGGCACCCTCAAAGAAGCCGACCTGATTGGCAATGTTGTCCTCATTAATGGTGACCGTAGATTGTTTACACATAAACTGCACTACGACCTCAACACCAAGATTGCTACCTATAACACGCCGGCCACCATTACTGATGGTGAAACCCAGCTCAGTAGTAAACGTGGCTATTACTATACCGAACAAGACGAAATTTACTTTAAAGACAGTGTCGTCGTCATCAATCCCGACTTCCAGCTGCGAGCCGATACGCTCAAGTTTAATACAACGGAACAAATAGCGACCTTCCTTGGTCCTACCGTTATGCGCAGCGATAGTAGCCGTGTTTATTGTGAAGACGGCTTCTATGATGTAGAAAACAACCTGGCGGAGTTTCGTGTCAATGCACAGTATACCAAAGGAGAGCAACGCGCTACCGCCGATATCATTCGTTACGATGGTAAAAACGGCATCTATACCCTTGATGGTGATGCGGAGTTTTATGAAGCCGATCGGCGCGAAGCAACTGGCGACCTTATCCGCTACGACGAGAGAAACGACATTACCATCCTGGAAGGCGACGCCTACTTCCGCGACAATGAACAGATCATCACCGGAGAATCTATCCGCTACGACGCCAAAAAGAAAATTTACCAAACCAGTGGCCGCTCCCGTATTATCGATGGCCCGCAAATACTGCAAGCCGATCAAGTAGACTACGCTGAAGCTGATAGCATGGGGCTCGCTACTGGCAACGTCATCTGGCAAGACACCTCGGCCAACCTCACCATTCAGTGCGACACGGCTCGCTACAACCAAACGACCGGATTCCTCAAAGCGACCGGTGGCCTACAGGGTCGGCCTTTGTTAATTACGCTTATTGATGGTGACTCTCTCTTTATGACTGCCGACACCCTTCTGTCGCAGCGTGCCGACACCATCGCCAACGATAGCAGCCGCCTCTTGCAAGCCTACTATGATGTCCGTATTTTCAAGTCAGATATGCAAGCACTTTGCGATTCGCTCTCCTACAACACCGTTGATTCCCTCTTCCGAATGTTCCGCAGTCCCATCATCTGGGCAGATACGACCCAGTTTACCGCCGACACCATCCATATGCAGTTGGCCGATGACCAGCTTGATAAGATTTTACTCTATAATCACAGCTTTATCCTCAATAGTGCGGACGAATTGTTCTTTAATCAAATCAAAGGGCGAGATATCATCGCTCAGTTCGATAGCAGTGAGCTGCGCAGAATGGACATCCAAGGCAACGCCCAATCCGTCTACTATCCACGCGACGACGACAATGCCTATGTGGGCGTAAACAAGACAATTTGTAGTGATATGATCGTTTTCTTTGGCAATAACCAGGTAGACGAGATTCTTTTCGTCACGCAGCTAGAAGGCAAGCTGGAGCCGATGAACAAGGTAGACCATGAGGCCATCAAGCTCGAAGGGTTCAATTGGCAGACCTCCCCTCCCCGACCACGTTCACGAGCAGATTTATTTGGCCCACCACTTCGGGTTTTACCTCCTCAAGGGAGCCGCCCCACCTATGCCCCCAACACGGATAAAGGAGGAGCACCACCACCGCCTAAACCTGATCGNNCCCACCCCAAAATCTAAAGAAGAATAAACAATGAAGGTAGCCGTAGATATTAGTCTTTACCCCCTTCAAGAGGACTTTGAGCCCCCGATTATCGATTTTATTCATCACCTAAGGCAAGTCGCTGGCATTGAGGTGCATACCAACGAGCTCACTACCCAAATCAGTGGAGAATATACACTCGTTATGAACACCCTTCGCGATGCCATGGGGCATACTTTTCAGCAGGGTGGTACTTATAGCTTTGTTATCAAGGTGCTCAATGTGGGTATTGAGCCGGGTAAGGTGGTGGCCTTGTCGTAAGTTGATAACTCACCATCAACAAGGCACTAAGGATTATTGCTTGACAATCCGCTTCGTAAGCAACTGGTTGCCTTGTCTGATTTGTAAAAAGTAAATGCCCGACGGAAGGTCACGGACCTCCAAAGTAGCGATTTGGAACAATTCCTCCCGGGAGAGGTGAATTTTTCCGTCCAGGCTGTAGATATTCACCGCGAATTGGCCCTCTCCCTGGATGTGAAGCACCTCTCTGGCGGGGTTGGGAAAAACCGTAAAATCCAGTATATCCGGAAAGAGTTCGCTGGTGCTTGTTGGGCGGCAGTTGGGTTCCAGGCAACCATCGCGATCTACTTTGATGATCCAGCCCAGCGATTTGACCGGATCAGGCTCGTAGCGGTCTACCTTGCCGCAGGCGATGATGCTGCCGCTGGGCAAGACCACCGCATTGGCCAGGCTGGGGATGGAGCCATAGGCAGGCGTAAACAGGGTATCCAGCCGGCTCCAAAGGCTGTCTCCCTGGGCATTCACCTTGGCGATCATACCCGCGCGGTAGCCCGTGTATTCCACCGGATCTACCAACTGCCCGTAGGTGCCCACCGCTACCCAACCGCCGTCGGGGGTGGCGACTACGTCGATGAAATTGTTAGTGAAGGTTGTATGGTCTCCAAACGAGGTACTCCACAAAACATTGAAGTTTGTATCTCTTTTTACGATTTCTCCTTTATATACAAGTGTAGGTTCGCCAAATAGCGTTTTTATGATATTATTATACCCTTCATTGACCCAGTTCCCATCTGAGGTGGGATATATTCTACCAAATGCCGGGCCTGAACCAGAGCCCGTAAGCACCTGCTCACTCTCCCACTCCCATAAAATATTCCCTAAAGTATCAATTTTCACAGCAATTCCTTTTCCCCAGGCATCTTCATTGGGGTTAATAATTGGGGTAGAGATTCCAGAACCACCCGTTAATAAAATTACATTTGTACTTATTTGTCTTATTCCGCTAAATGCGTCACCCAATCCTGTTTCCCCATAATTAAGCTCCCACAATTTATTGCCACTATCATCTATTCTCATAGCGAAACCATCTAGGAAACCATCATCCACCTGCTGTTTGTAGCCAATAGAGATGTATCCGTTTTCTATTTCAATAATATCCGTATGCCATTTTGTAAGGGTAGTATCGTCAGGATATTCACCGATAAATGCGATCTCTCCTTCAACATCCAACTTAAAAATCAACGGAATGGAACTCTCGAATCTGCTCCCCACCAAGGCGTAGCCACCATCACTGGTTTTAATCATCTTTGCCCCTTCAACAAATACATAGTTGTACCCGGCACTGTCATAATGGGTCTTGTAATCCAGTATATTCCCCAGGGTATCCAGTTTGACAAAAAACAGCCCCCACTGGGGGGTATCGGGGTTACTGGCGCTGCCGCAAACTACCAGGGTATCTTCTACCAGCAGCATCTGGTGAAAGGTCAGCCCTTTGTCTTCGTAGAGTTCGTACGACTGGATGAAGCCTGTTTGGGCTTGGGCAATGCCGCAGGTGAGGAGTAAGGCAAGAATGGTGAATGTTGGTCGCATGAGGGAATGTGGTTAAGTTCCTTGGTCCAGAGAAAAGAGGAATTTTTATTTTTTAATATACCCAAGGCATATCAAAGCGCCCCTCCGTAATACGGAAAGTATCCTGGCAGACTTCGGATACGACGGTGAACTGGAAAGTACCAGAAATAATGCGTGCTTCGGGATCGAAATGGATAATTTCTAAGTCAGATAATTCTTCACTTAAGATGTGATCCAAATTCAAGCCATGCAGCGTTTGACAAGTGTCATTATAATCCCTATAGCGGACATTTCTTAAATCATACCTCCCCTCGTTATTGATGTTCTCAGCACTAACACCAACACTTCGGCTATAGTAGTTATCTATACTCTCAATACCTCTTAGTTGAAAATTCATTGATCGTGGATTATACTCCACATAAATATGATAATCAAAAGCCTTCGGCGTATGCAGAAAGACCTCCCCATTGATCTTGCAGCCAAAAGTACCTTCCCCGGTCATAGTGATGGGGGGTAAAACTTTTTCCGCAGGTTGTGGGTTGAAGATGGATTTTTCGCAAGCCGTCCAGCATAGCACGGGGAGGAGAAAGTGATATTTTGGCAGCATGGTTGTTATTTTTTTTAGTGTTTTACTTTGAACTTCTTACTACCGTGGCAGGAAAAACGAAGTGGAACATTGGTGATAGACTTGCTCGGGGAATCTGACAGGCTATTTTAGCCAAGGCATATCAAAACGCCCCTCCGTAATGCGGAAGGTATCCTGGCAGGCTTCGGAATAAAGTGTATAGCGAAAAGTACCCGATATAATTCGTTCTTCACTATCAAATCTTGAAATAGTTATTTCGTTAGGTTCATCTAATACAAAGTGTTCCTCGGTAAGGCCGTGAATAGTCATACATTCACTATCAAGAATATTATATTTACCTTTTGTCAATGTATAGGCTCCAGTATCCAATACATTGTATTGAACAATGGAGATATTTCGATGATAACTATTATCTACGCTCTCAATGGCAAATAATTGAAATTTGCTGGATCGTGGATTATACTCCACATAAATATGATCATCAAAAGCCTTCGGCGTGTGCAGAAACACCTCCCCATTGATCTTGCAGCCAAAAGTGCCTGCCCCTGTCATGGTGATGGGAGGTAAAACTTTCGCTGCGGGTTGGGGGTTGAAGATGGATTTTTCGCAGGCCGTCCAGCATAGCACGGGGAGGAGAAGGAGGAGGAGAAAGTGATATTTTGGTAACATGAGCGTGGTTTTTTTTGTCCTTTGTTCCAGCTTCTTTCTCTCATGGCAGGAGTGACGAAGTGGAGCGTTGGTAATGAATTATTTAATCAGTTTTTCGGGAATGGATTACAGGCTAACCCACCCAAGGCATATCAAAACGCCCCTCCGTAATGCGGAAGGTATCCTGGCAGGCTTCATTTACCACCGTGAATTGGAAAGTACCAGAAATAATGCGCGCTTCGGGATCGAAGTGAATAATTTCCATTTGATTAGTTTCCTCCAATACTAGATTATCTTTGTCCAATCCTAGAGACGACATACATGAATCATTATAGTTTCTAAAGCTCACATCATAAAAAGGATAAATCCCTATATCAGTAATATCATGCACATAAAGATGCATTGTTCTATTATAACTATTGTTTATACTTTCCCTAGCATTTAGGTAAAATGTCTTAGAAAGAGCATGATACTCCACATGCAGATGATCATCAAACGCCTTCGGCGTATGCAGGAACACTTCTCCATTGATCTTGCAGCCAAAAGTGCCTTCCCCCGTCATGGTGATGGGAGGTAAAACTTTCGCTGCGGGTTGGGGGTTGAAGATGGATTTTTCGCAGGCCGTCCAGCACAGGGCGGGCAGGAGCGATAGGAGGAAGAGGTAATGTTTTGGTAGCATGGTGGTCGTAGTTATGATTATCAGACAATTTTTGTGTTTAGAGTCAATCGAAAGTAAAAATCACGCTCCTTCTCAGTCGCTTACGATTTTCACTTTAGCTTGACCACAAAAACTATCAGAGAAGGTTTTTTAGTAAGCGTATAAAGCCTACGCAAAACGGAATTTCGCGTACACTTCGACGGAGGCTCAGCTACGCCGAACGGTGGTTTTCAAGAGAGAAAGCGCGTTGGTTTTGGAATTCAGCTTAAGAGCATGTTTGGAGCGGATTACTTTTGAAAATCAATGATTTAGCGTTCTGGCTAAACTCAAAATCACGCGCTTGGCGGGTCAAGTAAGTGATATTGAGTGACGCCAGGTTGCTAAATGCTTGGTTTTCGGTGCAAGCAAGCTCCAAACATGCTCTAAGCGCAGTAGTGCGCAATAATGTCTTGTACGATCTCTTTCCACAATATTAGGGGCAAAGACCGGAAAAATAAAATCCTATTCGTGGAGCGTATTTTATTTTATTCTACCATTCAAACAACCTTCGCACAAAACCAAAACAATCTTCTCTATATTGTAGAATAATTTCTTTTCTCTCTACCAACGCGCAAAGCATGGACGCTCAAAAAAAACTCTTTGCCCATCTGATTTCCCGTTTCGACAAAAAGATCGTTTTACACGAAACGATGGACATTTTGCATCTACAAAAAGCGGCGGTCTACAAACGCATGAGTGGTGATACCGCCTTGACACTCAGTGAAGCAGTAAAGCTTGCGCAGGAACTGGGCATCTCTCTGGATACTGCTGTAGGAACAGAAGGTTACCACTCATTTTCCCACCCCTTTAGGGAAGTGATGAGCAGTTTTGATTTTCTACAATGCTTTGTTGACATCATGACCCCTATCTTACCCAATGAAGAAGCGGAATCCAGGGTCATTTACCTGGCCAACGAACTCCCCGTTTTTTACTACCTGGAATACGATTCTATTTTTAAATTTCTGGTAGCAATTTGGAATCACCTCCATTGGTCGCAACAGGAGTTGGTCATCAACTCCGAAGAGCTACTCCATCCTATTATTACGACCTTAAGAAACCGTATTGTCGCGCATTACCGTTCCCGCAAGGTCACCGAAATATGGAACTCCAATATGCTGGCCAATATCTTTCAGCAGATCCTCTTTGCGATCAGCATCAAAGCCTTTAAGGATCAAGCCTTCATTGCACAGTTGATCAGTGATTTGGAGCAACTGATAAAGAATTTGAAGCAACTGGCTTTCGCCGAAAACCGGCAGGATCATCCCCAACACGGGAAAATTCAAATTTACATCAACGAATTTGGCAATTACCAAAACATGGTGCTCTTCGAAGCCCTGGAACTGCGGGCAACTGGCATCGGGTTTGATATGCCCCAGTTTATGATTTCTCACGATCAGGTGCTTTACGAATACTCCAAAAAGTGGGTCGAGAAAATCAAGCGCCGCTCCGAAAACATCACTTCCGGAGGATACCGTTTCCGAGAGGTATTTTTCAATCAACTGGAAGCAGACCTAAAATTATTTAAGGAGAAGGCCGAGCGGGCGATGATGGCGAGCTATTAACAGCCCAGCACAAAAACCAAACAACCACTTGACTATCAAAAAAATAACTCATAAAAACCCTCACCAAAAGACCTATCTCTTTCGGCTATTCAAGCAGCCCCTGGCGTTAACAAATAGTTTATTATATTTTTATTGAAAATAATTTGTTAGCTAGATGAATAATTACTATCTTGCCTCGGCTCTGGTGAACTGACAAGCATCAAAGCGATCATAGGTAACTACCCCTAGCAGTCACTAGGGCATTCAGCGGTTTTATTTTGCGTGTTGTTTGGCTGCTCTGGTGTTCAGAGCAGATGTTAGCGCATGTCCCTTATGGTCGTGAGGCCAGGGGATGGATTCGGCGGTCCGGCAAATGGGTGGGTCCCTCCCACAAGAGGGTCTTATGTCACTTCCTCTCACGTCAATACACAAGTCACACCGTTACCCGACGTAAAACACAATCTGTTACCAACTCCCAATTCATGTCCATTTCAACGGCCCAACTTCACCTACTACGCCAAGATACGCCCGCCTGCCTTGATGTTATTCACTTCAACAATGCAGGTGCTTCCTTAACCGCACTTCCTGTACAACAGGCGGTACAAGAGCATCTTCAACTAGAATACAAGCTAGGAGGTTACGAAGCGGCAGCTATTCACGCTGAAAAAAGCCAAGCCTTCTACCCTACGGTCGCTGAATTACTCAATGCACAACCTCACCAAATTGCTTTTGCGACCAGTGCTACCGATGCCTACAACCGTGCCTTAACATCGATTCCGTTTAAGCCAGGTGACTTGATCCTCACCACAGAAAATGATTATGTTTCTAACCAAATTGCCTTCCTACAGGTTGCCAAACGTTTCGGAGCAAAAATTCAGGTTGCTCCCGAATCACCCGCTGGAGGCGTAGATGTTGAAGCCATGTGCCAGCTTATTCGCGATCAAGTGCCACGCCTGGTTGCCGTTACGCACATGCCTACCAGCAGCGGCCTTATTCAAGATATATACACTATTGGCAAAGTTTGCAGAGAGGTCGACACCTTATATATAGTAGATGCTTGTCAAACTGCAGGGCAATTGCCCCTTGATGTTCAGGCTATAGGATGTGATTTTTTAACCGCTACTTTTCGTAAATTCCTGCGCGGCCCCAGGGGCACTGGTTTTCTTTACGCTTCTGATCGGGTACTCCAACACAAAACGGCTCCACTGTATTTAGACCTTCATAGTGCTGATTGGCCTACTGCCGATCACTACCTCCCACAAGCAGATGCGCGCCGCTACGAGCTATGGGAGCGTAATCACGCCTTGGTGCACGGAGCCGTAGCGGCTGCCCAATACGCACTAAGTGTTGGTTTAACCGCAGTAGCTCAACGAACCACTGATCTGGCCAAACAATTAAGGTTAGCGCTGGCTGACCACACCAGCATTCAGGTCATGGACAAAGGAGAAAACCTCGGTGCTATCGTTACCTGCTACCTCCCCAATCATGACCCCAAAGCCTTACTAACACAACTTCGAAAGAAAAAAATTCATACTTCCATCAGCTGGGGCACCTATGCTCATTACGATTTTAATCGTAAGAATATCCCTTGGGTGCTAAGGCTATCCCCTCATTATTACAACACAACGGAGGAAATTAAAAATCTAACCAAAGAAATTTTTAAAATTATTTGTTGATAAAACTATTTTGTTTTAACTTGCAACCAAATTAATGGATACCAAAAAGAAGAACAGCTATGATTTCAAGTGATCGACGTGACCTAAATGACCGTTTTGTTAAAGTCTTCAAAATACTCGAAGAACGAGGCGATGTCATCAAAAATGACCGAAATGGCAAAGGACTAGGTGATTTTGCCGAAAAAATAGTGGGCAACCGCGCCTACGGTCACATCATCAGAGCTTTTCTTAACGAAGGAGACAAACGCTGTATCAGCTACGAACAGTCGCGCCGTGTTTGTCATGAATATGGTGTCAACTATGCTTACCTCCTCGAAGGGGAAGGCACGCCTTTTGGCCTTGATTTGCCAAATCCGGAAGAATCAGAAATTGTTTACAATGGTAATATCCTCTTTACCACTACCGAAGCCTTCGCTGGTGTCACTGTAGACGCAGGATCTTTCATCACAGAAAACAATGACTTTTTCTCTATCCCTGGTCTTGATGGTGGTGGCTTAGTGGCTTTCCCCATCAACGGTAACAGTATGGAACCTGTCATCAACGATCATGACATCGTAGTAAGTCGGGAGATAGCAGGCGTACACGAGATCAAAGACAACAAAATATACGCCGTTAAAAACAACGGATCTGTTTGGGTTAAATACGTTCAGCGTATCCTTAATGAAAAAGGCCGTGTCACTCACCTGAAAATGATCTCGGCCAACCACCTGGAATATGATCCATTTGTGGAAGAAGTCAATGAATACACCCGTCTTTACGAAGTTATTCGCCGGGTAAGTTCCCTCTAAATAAGGAACAGCACGAAAATAAAAAGCGATTTCGCTTCGCGGCTACTTCGTGGTTGTTTTTCACAATAGTTGAATAAGCGCTTCATTTAAAGCGTTTTAACTATTTGGAAAACTTGAGAAACCTCGCAGAAGTAGCGAAGCTAAATCGTAGTTTATTTTCTGCGCAATACTTAGCTTAAAGACACAGGATGCTCTCCGCCGAAACGAAGAGCATCCTGAAAATTTTTTATCCTGCTGTTTTTTCCTCCCGGGGGGCGTCTTCGCCTGCTCGGGAGTTTTATTATTACAAAGATAGGTAAAAGCAATATGCTTTCCAAATCTCTCAAATAGCGCCGTAGGGCCTCCGGCTCAAGAAGCATTTGTTTTGTATATATTTGTCAGCTTACTTTCAAGAAAGCATTAAGCCACTTGCTTATTGAGCTGTTTCGTAATACATTTGCACTGCATGCAGCAATTCGTACGCTACATATTACCATTTTATATGCTCACCTTGGCGCTCATCCCTTGTATGGACACAGTGGACGCTGGGGTATTAAGTACGACAACAGAGATTGAGGTTACCGCACAGGCACACCCTGATGATCACGACCATCAATCTAAAGATTGCGAAGAGGATGCCTGCCCTCCTTTTTGTATTTGCGATTGCTGCTCTTGTGTCATCAGTATTCCTCAGATGACTACCATTGCTCTTGCGGTATTCACACCAAAACCAAGTGAAGCTCCCGTTTCTACAGCTAACTTCCCAACCACTGGTGTGAAGAACGCCATCTGGTCTCCTCCCAGGCTTTAGTCGACTACATTTTAAGGATAAGACTGTCTCATAAACACTGGCGTACTGAACCTTGAAGGTTCTTTACGGAGTACAGTTTAGTACTCAATCTAGTTAATACTCTGAGATAGCTTCTTGCGACAATGATTGTTTAACTAAAGTTCAACATTTACATGTTCGATAATATAATCGCTTATTCTATACAGAATAAGTTTGT
>NZ_JBOEFX010000068.1:0-413 GCF_050633125.1 Lewinella sp. | reverse complement strand
AGAGCAATTTATTACTACTCCTGTAGAACTCTCGCTTCAAAACATTCAACAATTAGTAGAAATTCGCTCTGTTTCCCGCTTTGGCTTGTCTGTCGTAACGGTCGTTTTTGAAGAAAAAATGGACATTTACCTCGCTCGGCAGCTGGTAAATGAATACCTGCGAGAAGCCAGAGAAAATATTCCCGCCGAACTCGGGCAACCGACCTTGGCACCCATTTCTACAGGTTTAGGAGAGATTTACCAATATGTGGTTCGCCCCGAAGAAGGCTTTGAAGAAAAAATTAGTTCTACTGAACTACGAAGCATCCAGGATTGGATCGTCAAAAGGCAATTGGCCGGAATTCCCGGAGTCGTAGAGGTAAACACCTTGGGTGGCTACCTGAAACAATACGAAGTAGCCATTACACCTGGCC
>NZ_JBOEFX010000067.1:35448-44508 GCF_050633125.1 Lewinella sp. | reverse complement strand
AAAAGACAGGTCATCAAGATACAGTCTTGGTTTCTGATTTAAATTGATGATAGACTCCTGAGCGATTGTTAAAAGTGCCAACGGCTCATAGGGGCACTGAATTCGACTAGGTTACTTTGGATTTAATAGGTGTGATTCGCAAGAACTACAAGCTGAGTTTATTGATTTGATGAATACATTAATTTTGACCCTCTGAAATATAAGAAAACATGGCTTCAGGATATGCTCCTCTGAGCAGAAATATAAAATACTGGCCCAGCTATTTTGGTGATACGCCGGAATGGCTGGACGAAGTAGGCTTCAGTGATTATGAAGTTTATGACGAGAACACTTCTCAGAAGGTCTCTGGCCAGATTGCGATTTTACGCAGCCTTTCTTTTCCTGCTTTCGGCTTGCCTGGCATCCGAATTGCTTTTTTGAATGGCGGTGGGATCACCCTCATTAATTTCGAGGCCACTATTGGTACTCAGTTTCAGCTAAGTTTAGTTGACCTGAATATTTCTCTGCTGGTAGAAAGTGAATGGCTTGTTCCTGTTCAACTATCCCAAAGCGGGGAATGGGTTCCCATCATGGAAAACGGTGCACTCAAGCCATTTGAAATTACACTAGGTGGAGTAGACTGCACCTATAGCACCCCGAGTGAACTCAATTTTGATACATCTAACCTTAATGCTAGTGTTGATACCGTAGCCTTGGGAAACACAGGTATCATTGTTGGTTTACAGGGAATAGTTCCCTATTTGTCCAATCAACAAATTTCCCCGCCCGGGCATCCTGGTTTTCGGGGTGTTGGAATAGAGGATGTTCTTGTCACCTTACCCTTTGAAATTGACGAGGGAAACTCAGTTGGCATAATTGTGGGCAATGATATTCTCATTGGGAGTACAGGTTTCTCAGGACAGTTGGTACTTACCAGTGATACAGGAGAAGCCCCATTATTGACTGTGACTATAGGTGGTTTTAGTTTTGAGTTGACGTGCTTCAGTCTCACCTTTTTCCAAAACCAAATTATCGATTCGGATATCTGTGGTACGATGCAGATTCCGGGCTTCGAGGATGCGGCTGGTAATCCCGCAGAGATCGAAGTTGTGGTCCACATTGGTGAGAATGGTGAATTCTACGTTGCTGCATCGGAAGATCAGGGTCTACAGGAGTTCAGGGTGCCGAATATTCTCACCTTAAGAATAAATAGTGTTGTTATTGGCAGACGAGATGACCGTCATTTTCTCGCGGTAGGAGGCTTATTGGATTTTGATCCGAAAGATGGTGTTATCGGCCAAGCATTGCCCCAAGGAGTAGAAATAAGCAAACTTCTTATTTGGGAGGACGGTGCCTATGAATTTGAGGGAGGAGCACTGATTTTACCAAAAACTTTCACTATTCCGCTAGGGCCAGTAAAGATTTCCATTACAGCACTGCATATAGGGACAGACGAACGAGATGGAGTCAGATATAAATACATTGGTTTTGATGGAGGTATCAGTATTAATCCGTCAGGTATTGATGCTCGGGGGGACGGATTAAAATACTACTTTACAGAAGGGGGAGGATCTCATTTTTTTCGTATTGAAGGTATTGGGATCGACATGGTGCTCCCCGGCAATGTCAGCGAAAATAAAGCAGCTCTACTGCTCAGCGGTTATTTAGCTATGCGTGAAGGAGGAGAGCATGGTGTAGAATATGCTGGTAATGTTGCCTTTTCTTTGCCAAAGCTTAATATTGGTGGAAGCGCCGGGATGCGATATATTCCTCAGGTACCTGCTTTTTTAATTGATGTTGGTGTGGAACTTCCGAATGCTATACCTCTAGGGAGTACAGGGCTTGGTATTTACGGATTTGAAGCTATGTTCGGCAGGCACTTTGTCGTGTCTAAATCGGCAATAGGTCTTTCTGAAGAGGCTCCCTGGTTTGAATACTATAAGACACCGGCTAGAGGTATTAATCCACCTAAATTCTTTCCAATNNGGTTATGCTTTCTCAAGCCGGGTATTCTTTTTGTTATCTCTGCCGGGTGTTTTCCTTTTGGAAGGAGAAGCACAAATACTTAGAAAAAGAGTTGGATTCGCATCTCAAAATACACCCCCATTTTATGCATTCCTTGCCATTACAGATAGTTCAGTTGAGGCAGGTCTGGGGGTTGATTATAAAATTCCGGCTAGCGGCAGCATAGCAGAAATATCAGGTGCTCTTGAATTAGGTTTCTTCTTCGGAAATTCTACTGGGTGGTACATGAATATAGGCCGGGATTTGCCGGAGAATAAACGTGTTCAAGCCAAGATCTTGAGGATTATTGACCGTGCTTACTTTTATCTAATGCTATCATCGTCTGGTATTCGAACTGGTGCTGGTGCAGGATTAGGAATTGATAAGCGATTTGGCCCAGCACACGTAAAACTTCGAGCTTACTTGGATCTTGCCGGAAGGATAAGTTCCCGGCCTATGCAAATTGGAGGTGCAATTCAAGCCGGCATAGAAGGTAAAATATCACTCTTTGGTGTTGGAATAGGTATTGGTGCTCATTTTGCGTTATCAGTAGATGCCCCTAAACCTTTTATTATTGCTGGAGAGGTTTATGTTTGTGTAAAACTTATTTTTGTCAAAAAGTGTGCCGGGGTTCGTTTTGAATGGAATTTTAGCAATGATTTAAATATTGTTGCGATCCAATTATTGGAAGCCAATTCCGTTCAGGCACTGAATGTCCATACTAGAGAAAATTATAATGTAGCCTTTGATAGTTCTCCTTCAGATAATGAGGTCATTCCACTGGATAGCTTTGTTGATATTGAGTTCAAGCACGCTGTCAACCCGCTGGGTGTTACCAATAAAATAGGAGGGGTTTCGGAAGTGCCTAGATATCGAGAGTTGTTACCGCCTCAACGAGCCAGGGCACCACAGCTTACGTACGAATTTATTGTAGAAAATGTGATTTTGTCACCGCATAATGTAGCCCCTCCCTTATTAGGCTTCTGGCAATGGAATGCTCCCGGGCATTATACCAAAATCAGGTTGTTGAGCTTATCGCCTCTTTCTTTCCTAGGAAGCGGTGTTCCCGGAGGCCCTTCGTGGAGTTCTGACAATGCTCTGCTAAGTATGGAATGTTTTGGGACTGTACGAGAGGAAGTTTGCATTGACTTGAATGCATTCGGCGAAGGTGGGCTACTGCCTGCTGAAGCACTGCTCTCTTCCCAGGGAGTTGGCCTAATGCTTTCCAGCGGACTCGCCGGGACGATTGACACTACTGGCCTATATTTTAATGCAGGGCAATCTTTGACCATATATTTCCCAGAACCGGTCGTATTTGTCAGTCTATCCTTGTTCACCTCTACCAGTGGTCTTTCTGTAAGGTACTACCGTCGAGTAGCTAATGCCAACCTTGAGTATCAGGATCAACTTGTAGAGATGTCCTACTTGCCGGGTTCTATGGACGAATCGTCAAGCTTGTTATACGATAATGCCGCAGTACCTATTGAGAAAATCGTGATTGAATCCGGTTTCTGTGATGAGGTCCCCGGAGGAGGAGGGGAAGGAAGTAGCATTGAAGAAATCCCTTGTAAACTTGATGCCATTGTAAGCATAATGGGACTGATCAGCGAACTGTTTCGACACGAAAGCGGCTTTCCTGGGAACCCATTAGCTGTGACTTCCTCAGGATGGATTCCCTTTGTATATAAATATCTTCTCACGGATGTTTTCAACCTTTGCAGTTCGCCACCAGAGCCACACAGTGGCCAGGATTTAGCTGAATACTACTTAGGGGTATTACCGGAAGTTACCGTACAACACGTCCCAACTGATGAATCATACGGTGTATATGAAATTGATATTCCCGGCTGTGTTAAATTCACATTAAACATTCAGTTGCCTAAAGAGCAGCTTACAGATGTTATTCGATTTGAATGTCTTCGTCTGGCAGAAGAACCGTGCGACGGATTGTTCGGTTTCGAAGGGCAGGCTATTCGGAAGGATGGAACTTCTATTCCATTTAAGGGTTGTCTTTCCGCAGAGTTCGTAAGAGTAAACTATGGCGAACCACTTACGTGCATCAGTAAATTGCAAAGCCTGTGCTACCAAACCCTGGAAGATTTTCAATACAACGAACTTGTCGAAGCCACCAACAGTGCTAATAGTGCAGGTGCTGATATTAATGTTATAGGTTCGTCGTTCGGACAAGTAATTTGGGAGCCTGATACTACCTATGAAGTTACGGTCCATACTAAAACAAAAGTGTTTAAAGACGGTACTGAACTTGTCGCCAGTTATCATGAAAGCCATACGGTTGAATTTAGAACGGAAGGACCTCCTGGATTCTTTCACCAGTTTCCTAATGGCACACTTCATCCTAAGTATGCTGCTCTGCCTGCTGAATTGAAGGATAAGTTTAAGTTGAAAGACTTACGACACTATATAGACTTATCAACATCCTATCCAAATGCTGATGGTAATCTGATAAATGCGAAGCCCATTTTCTACGAAGATGTAGGTATCGGTCTGTTCTTCAAGCAGGCCTATGTCAGAACAATGTATAGTGGTAGTTATCGATTAGGGTTGAAGATTCTTGACCCGGCACAAATAGGCCAGAATGCAGAAGTATCTTTTGCTCAGTGGATTGCCGGTAGTGCAGTTGAAAGCATTGAAATAAATGCAGTAAATGAAATTCTGGGATCAGTAGCATGTCTTGGAACAGAGCAGTTTAGTTCTTCTTCTCAGGGCGCTGTTTTTACCAAAAACTTGAAACCTTTAAAATGCTATACAGCTGTATTCATGGCAACAAAAGGTGACCAGGAACGAGAAGTACACCGATATGTTTTTGAGACTTCTCGCTATCCGAATTTTAAGGCACAGGTGAATAGCTATTTGCTCCAGGATGCTGAAGGCAATGATATAGAGGCAGCTTACCTTATCAGAAGGAATTGGGGGGAATTAACTATCCCAACTTTCAATACTGAGGATGTTTTAGCTTACGAACAATTGGTCTATGGAACATTAGGTTTAACCGACCTTCCTCCGGCGGACAATACCGAGTTCCTAATCTTATATAATAATGATGCCGATACTGTAGTTGGAGTCATTGTAAGAAATCCTGAACCGTTCAATGATCCTAAAATCAGTACGGGGATACTAACCGACGGTATGAGTTTGGAAATTAATGGGACTCCATTATCAGTTCCTGTGATCCATAAAGATACAAGTGCAATGCTATTCTTAGCTAATAGCAGTATAGAAATTGGAAGTGAAGTAACTATTAATGCAGGCTTTGCTTTCAAACAATATGAACCAGATTCCGGTGGGTATCAGAATAGTAGCTCTGTTTCAGTAACCTTTACTAAGATGCTGCCGATTAACAGCTAACGCCCCTCTTGTAAAAATTAAAAAAATATTATGCCCAGTCTCGTAGCAAATCCTGATAGCGCGTTCATTCAGTCTAAGCGACTTTACTTACAAGCTGTAGGCTCTACCGGAGCAGATAAATCTACTGAAGGTGTTCATCTTCGGTGGGATTTTACCACTGAGTTTAGTGATCAGTTTCCAACTGCAAGCCAACCGATAAAGGTTTACAAAGCGGCTTATACTAAGTATCATCATGCAGAGATTAATTTTGCTGAGCAACCTGACAGCATCGTCTCTTATGGTAATCAAAGGCTTTGGGTGTACACACCAAACGTTCCTCTTCCAAATGATCCTGAGCACACTACTACAGTGGTCATTAGATTTATGAATGTCCAATTTTACGACACACTAGCCGAACAGCTAGGGGTAGGGTTTACCCCTAGCGGCCTGCTAAATAACTACACAGATGTTTTCAAAATATGGAGCCCTGATAAATTATTCTTCGAGTTTGGCTTTGAATTTCAAAATTCTCAAGAAGGAGTTGTCCAAGTAGAGGCGATCTCTATACACGCTGATCAAACACCAGGAAAGCAATTTTTATCCTGTCGGGGAGAAATGGTAGATTCAGATCAATCTCCATCAGAGGGGGTGCCAAACGGGTTTATCTCTAAACGCGTAGAATACATTGAGTACATCCGCTGTCAGCATGTGGAAAAAACGAGTATTGAGAAGTTTTATCTCGCAACCTACGCAGATACTTTGCAAGGAGATTATGATTGGGATTTAATAGACAAGGCCTTCCTTCATTCAGATGGGAATCAGCGGATATTGGATACCCCTAAATGGATGAAATACAATAGATACAATAATGGAGGAACTGCGGACTACGTTCCCCTAGCTAATATGCAGACCTATCAGGATCGTTGGTTTAACCAAGGGTTACAATCAGCCGTAACAGATTTTCTGTCGGGTACTTTTACTAACTCGGAAGAAGTCATTTCAAATGACGAATTGGAAAATCCAGAACCCGCCGAAATGACCTATTCGGATATGCTTAAGATTGCGGCAGTGGATTACCATGTTGCTAGGATGTTAGGCCTCGGATTCATTGACACAGATGCTAACGAAGGAGTATTTATTTATGCAATCGAATATAGGGGGAAGCATTTTAACTTATCTCTACCAACTAGTGCTTCCGATAGCCGGTATCCACAAGCACCGGAATTGGAATTAGGCTATGGAATTGTACTTAGTTCCGGTGAATGTAATGCCAGTGTTGATGAAGATGGTTATGCACATTTTGAGACTGCACGTTATATCAATCTAAAACGAGATGTGTTCCAATATGAAAAATCTGTTCCTGCACCATTTAGTTCTGATGAACCATACTTGTTTACCACTGCCGCAATACAATTTGGTGTTCGCCATAAGCGTAGCAGTAGCACAACTCCGAATTACCAGGAACTACAACTTTTAGACCAATTACAAGATGATAGTTATACTGATCAGGGAGGCGGAGGCGAAGAAATTGCCGTCTTAGACAGTGGAGAATTTACAGCACCTGTGTATATTCATAGGACGGCAGAGGAGGCATTTCATCATTATGGAATTTATAGCATCAATTGGTTTTCCCGAACAGAGGAAAACTATCTTAAATCGTTAAGTAATCTCGCCTCGTCTGATGAAACCGTTTTTTCTGAAAGGTGTGGTATCGTCACACCTGTTACTGATGCTTCTGCCCAGGTAATCTTCAAAGAAATTCCACCTATTCTAACCACCGGTACTGAACAGGCCATGCTTAATGCGGACGGTTCTAACCTGGTTGTGCGCGTACAATACAAATGGCGCCCACCCGCGGATTGGGGTGCTGGAGGAAACCTTCAGTTTGAAACCCCGGATACTGTTGAATTTTATTTTAGAGAATTTCCTGCAGAAATTATCCATGGCACTATTTCAAATGTCATGGATCAGGGATGTGGTGTTTGCACGGTATCCATAGGTGCGGGCAGTGACGTATTGTCTGATCGCTTTGTAGGCAGTATACTGGTCGCTGATGAAATGCCTTATGTTGTTAAAGAGATTAATGGGACAGATGTTGTTATAAAATGTATTCCAAACAATGGAATTATTAACCCATCCAATACTGCAGCAGCACATATCAGCACAGATTATATATCTCCTGAGCCGGGAAGTCCATTTGTGTTAACAGAAAACTTACAGTCTCCATCTAGTTGGACAAAGCTGGAAACAGAAGTGCCACTAACTCCTGCTAATACTGGAGGAGTAATGCAAACAGTTTCAATTAGTCAGCTTCCAGCTACAGAAGGCACAGGTACAACTAACTCCGGAGTTTATGATGTAACTTTTAGTGGTATAGATGAGGATGATTCTTCCGTTGGAGGGACGGTTCAGATTAATGGTACAACTTACTCCGTTCTAGATTCATACTATGATGAATCCGGGCAATTACATGTAATCATTAATGACCACAACTACGATCCTGAGGATGACCAGAATTATGCGCCACTAGAAATTAACCAGGAAGCCACCTATGTGCCGGGGACAAGAATCTATCTTGATGAAAGCAGCGGTTTAGATTACGCAACTGTTTATCCGAGCGGCCAAGATATTACAAAAGTTACCTATCTAGGGCTAAGAGCAGTCAACTCTGTATCAGGATGTGGTTCGGCGGTTACTCCGCCTTTAGCGATGGTTGCGGCTGGATATCAAGCTCCAGTAGTCCCAAGTTTGTCTCCAGAGTCAAGTTATGCGACCAGACCAGATTTCTATGGTAAATCTTCCTACACTTTTCGTGCAAACTTTACAGAAGAGCCGTATGCTGTTGTATTCTATAGAGCTGATGGCAAAAGTATACTTGAACAAATCTATACAGCCCAGACACTTGCTGAAATCCTGACCAATTACACACAAGCGCAAATTATGGAAGCGTTACAATCACTGATTGACAATGGTACGGTTTCTTCAGTCCCCCCCCCTGATAATTTGGGTGATCATTCAGATGCTGTATCCGCGATCCAAAATCAGATTTCTTCCGGCTTTATTCCTTTAACTCGGCAACCTATATTGTACGATAAGATCACAGGAACAGTGGCGTCACCGAAGCCTGCTTCATCGACAAACGCTTTTCCGATGGTTGTTAAAGCAGGAAGTGATTTGCTTTTTACTGATTTTACTTTAGATGGAGCTAATAGTAGTGTAGTGTTTTACTGTGCTGTTGGAATGAACAACCGTCTTGAAATGAGTGAAGCAAGCAATGTTATTGGGCCTATTAGACTCGTCAATAGCTTTCCTCCAAAGGCTGTAACGATAACAAGAATAATTAGTAGCCTTCCTAACTTTACCTTAGATCAAGGGGTGTCAGTGGAATTTAGTGTGAATCCACATGTTAGTAGTGAGCAAATCAGTCAATACCAGATTTATAGAGCGAACAATCATACGGATGCACTGAGTATACACTCGATGCCTCTTGTAAAAGCGATTGATGGACAAGAGGCTATAATCGATGATTTCTCTGATTTAGATTATCCTCCTTATGGAGAGCCATTGTTTTATAGAATTGTTGCACTGCGAGAGGTTGTGGGCGAAAATGGAAGCACGGAGTTTAGCCCTTCATTTCCTTCAGAAGTTGCGCTTGCTAGTGTTATAGATACCCTTTATCCTGATACTCCAGTCTTAACTTATGATGCAAATGAAGTGACCAATTCAGAGGGA
>NZ_JBOEFX010000067.1:0-35418 GCF_050633125.1 Lewinella sp. | reverse complement strand
GTACTTATGACCTTTACTCCTTAGATGTTTTTGGTAATTGGACTAAGATTTATCAAATTACCAGCAATGAGGTATCAGTCTCCGTAAATCTGAGTAATACGGCTCTAGGCAGTTCTTCTCTAGCTAAACTAGATAGCAGTAATGAAGAAGTATTCCATCGTTTTAAGGTGACTGCAATAAACTCTTCTGGGATGGTAAGCCTGGACGAAAGACGCTTAATTATTTAAGGAAATGGATGAATTATTCCTAGATTGCATATATTAAAAAAATATTTTAAGGGATAAACCTAGGGCTGGGCTTTTTGATAAGTTCTCACCTTTGGAGACCGATAAAATTTATTATTTTCCCTGATCTTCTCTTAAAAGATTTTACAACTAAAACAGAAAAAGGCCAGACTCATTCCCGAGTCTGACCTTTTTTCCTAACTTTACCAAGCTTAAAACGTCAACGCAAACGACAACTCGCTAAAATAAAATCGCGTAAGTTGTTGATTTTCAAGGTCAACGTTTCTTTGATAGTGATCCCAGCAGGATTCGAACCTGCGNNCCTCATTAGAAGTGAGGTGCTCTATCCAGCTGAGCTATAGGACCATTTTCACTTCAGCGGCAAAAATACACATTTATTTTTCCTTCCGCCAAGTACTTAACCGTTTTATTATTTTAATAGTTCCATTAGTTGGTTTTTTACTGCTATTTTATTGCGTAATTCATTGGTATTTAATACATTCAGTGCAACTATTGTAACCGTATTGATCCGGTTATTTTACCTAACAATCCACCTATACTCTATGAAAAAGCCACTTCGTATCATTGGCCGCCTGCTGCTCGGTCTTATTTTGCTACTATTGCTCTTTGTTGCCTTCATCGCATTTAGTTCTCCACCTACTTATACAGATGTCCAAGCTCCTTCGCTTGCGGTTGACCTTAACCCAGAAGCCATTGCCAGGGGGCAAAAACTAGTAGATAGCAACTGTCGAAATTGCCATCGCTCGGCCAGTGGCACCCAAATGATTGGTCGTATATTTGAAGATCGGGGCGCCAACAGTGATTTTGGAACCATCTACACGGCCAATATCACCAAACATCCTACCGCGGGTATCGGTGATTATACCGACGGCGAATTGTACCGACTACTCCGCACGGGTATCAAACAAAACAATGAAAGGGCCATCGCCGTCATGCCTACATGGCCGCTGGCCTCCGAACAAGATATCCATGATATTATTGCCTTTTTGCGGTCCGATCACCCCTGGGTAGCACCTTCCAACGAGGTTCACCCTCCCCATCAGTCCTCTTTATTGTCCAAGGCGCTTCATAGGTTTGTACTCACGCCTACGCCTTATCAAACGGAGTATCCCACCAACCCTAGCCTCAGCGATTCGGTGGCCTATGGTGCTTATCAGGTCAACAATGTCAACCTTTGTTATTATTGCCATTCAGCGGATATCAAAGCCGCCAGTGCTCTCGAACCCAAAGCTACACCGGGTTATATGGCCGGTGGTTTTGTATTCTTGCATCTAGACTATGACATCCCTGTACCCGGACTTATCCCCACCGCCGATAACAATGTCGGAAAGTGGACTATAGAAGAGTTTGTCGATGCCGTTAAATTTGGTCAACGCCCGGATTTGCCAGCCTACAAGGAGCCTATGCACCCTTTTAATCTGCTCGATACGGCCGAAGTGAGGGCTATCCACCATTATCTGAGTTCATTGCAGTAATCGCGTGCGGTTAATTTATTAGATTTATGGCACAGAGGCCACCTTGAAGCATCAAATAGTGTTTTGAGGTGGCCTTTTTACTCAGACAAAAAAAGCTTTTGGATCAGAATAACGATAACTCCTTCGCGCGCCTCGTTGCCAGGTACGATGAGCTCAAATTTAGCCTCCTTGAATCCCAAACTTTCGACCCTGTACATTTTGGTTTTCCGCCTTTGTATTACCAAATTATGGAAAGCGATCGGGAAAGGGTAGGGGCCTTTCGACGTGCTTTTGCACAGTATGATTTTCACGACAAGGTGGTTTGTGAGGCAGGGGTAGGGCGATTGGCGCTCACGCAGTTTTACCTACCTTTCGTAAAACACGCTTACCTCATTGAGCATAACCCTGATTTGCGAGCCACCATTGAAGCGATGATTACACAAAACAATTGGCAGCATAAGGTTACCGTTTTGTACGCCGATGCTCGCACAGTGGTATTGCCCGAGCCTATTGATGTTCTTATTGGTGAAATGATGAGCATCTTTTGTGCCAACGAATACCAAGTGCAGGTTTTTCAGCATCTCCGCAGTTATCTTCGCCCGGAAGGGGGGCTTTTCCCACAGCGCATTATCAATCTGGCCCAATTGGCACAAGTTGATTTTTCGGAAGCTCCCAACCATTATCCCATCAATTTTACCAGGCATTTACCCACGTTACTTTCCACACAGGTGGTCGTTAATTCAATTGATTTAATGACCGAGGTGGCCCATGATGCAACTGTTGATGAGCCTGTCACTGCATTGCTCTCTGGCGAAGTCAATGCCTTGTACCTCCGTTCTTTCGTTGAGGTTTCTCCCGGTATCAACTTTACAGGAACGGATAGCCTGATGCCGCCTACCGTGCTCAAATTGTCGCATTCAGTAGTAGTGGAAGCGGGAGTAACTTACCAGCTAAAAGGCCATTTTAAGTTTGGGACGTCCCTGGATGATGCGGTATTTTGGATAGCGTAATGGACTTCTGATTGATTATGGGCCATGCCATCTCCCGTCCCGACTTTTCTAGTCGGGCCGGGATCGGCACCAGGCCATTCGTTCTTACCTTTGGTACCACTGCTGTCCTTTGTCCTCCTCCTCCGTCCGGCGCGCTTCAGGCTCCGCCTTTCGCGTTAACAGGGAGTATTTTTCTTGATTTTATTTTACTCATTTGTAAATTTCTTTCTTAGTTGATCTTTTCAATTGTTTCATGCTGCCCAGAATGGCTCCCTGTAATTTAATATCCTGTCAGTTTCTATCAGCGATTGCTGATCAGTGGTAGTTGTACCTCAATCAGCGGTTAGCTTTGGTTATAAATACTTGGTCAAAAACTATTATTTTAGCACCAAATTCACCATCAATGAACCCTAACACGCTCTTTTACGAACCTTCTGGCCGGATTAACCCGGTCGGTTTAACGGCTGCTTATATTTCTGGATTATTGGTAGCGAGCCTATTAGCCTACCTCTATACCCTGATTGTTCTGTTCATGCCCTTGATTTACGTCAACTTTCTGGTCACGGTAGGTTTTGGAATTGCTTTAGGTATTCTCGTACGACTACTTACTAAATTGACTCAAAATCGTAGCCTTAAACACCAATTGCTACTGGCTATCATTTTAGGACTGTTTGCCAACTATTTTCAATGGGTTGGATTCGTTGTATACGCCGCTATGGGAGCGATGCCGAGTATCGGCGATTACTACCTCAACCTGGGATTGATTACTGATCCCTCCACCTTTTTCGGCATCATTGACGAGATCAATAAGGTAGGGATGTGGGAAGTCTTTGGGATGACCTTCAACGGTGTGACCCTGGCCATTATCTGGTTGATAGAGTTTGGCATAATAGTCGCTTTTCCGGTTATTGGAGTCTATTCCTCCAAACCGATTCCCTACTCGGAAGACCTGCAAACCTGGTACCCCAAATACGAATTAGATACGGATTTTGAAGCTATCATCAGCCCCGACCGCTTCGTTGACCGTTTGCGCGAAAACGCTCTCACTGCGCTACAAGAACTAGAACCGGGCAAAGCATGGAAGTATTCAAAGGTGCATGTTCATTACCTCCCTGAAGCCACCCATCAATATCTAAGCGTCGAGAAAGTCTACATCGAGGAGCGAGGCAAAGGGAGCAAAGAAGTAGGAGTGATCATCGATAATTTTCGACTCGACCGCCAAATGGCCAAAGCTATCTTGGACGCTTATCCGCACAGCAAGGAGCGGTGGGAATGGTAAGTCACATTGTTTAAAATAAAAAACGGAGGGCCTGGGAGTGTTGGAATCACTACACATAGTGATAGCTTGTGTGAAGGATCGTTGGACCACCTGGTGCCGTAATGGTGGTATTTGCGCAGCAACGCCACTATGGGAGTGGTCCCAAAAACGGCCCACAATAGTGTAAATGTATTTATACAAATGGGCACCCTTGAACAGATAATTCCTGCTAGCGGAGGATTCATGTAAAATACGTTAGAAATCGGAATAATACCGCTTGTTTTGACAGTGTTTATGCTAGAAGCTGTATCAATATGCCTTTTGATAGGAAGCTTCTTTTAGAAGTAAATAAGCATTTTGGCGATTTTTATTTCCCGAAAACATAGGTTTGGCCAATAAAAAATTTGATTTTCTTAAATGGGGCATTTAATTGTTCTTGTCCTTGTAGAGGAAGAAGAATACCCCTTAGGTTTGTAGATCAATTAAGGAATGTGCCATAATATTGATAACCATTCAAAGAAATAGCTCTATTTTTAGAAGCTCATCAATTTTCCTAGTAGTTGGTGAGTATAGCCTAACCACCAAATAAGACCGCCATAATCAAAGGCTGTCTATGCAAGAGCAACAAACTGACCAAAAACTAGCTGAACAACTTCAGCAACAAAGTCTTTACTGTCCTGAATTGGAATCCGATGCCTGTGGTACAGGCCTAATTGCTAATCTCAGCGGTGTTCCAACCCATGATCTGATTAAAGACGCCCTGACGATGCTTGTAAACATGGAGCACCGGGGAGCTTGTGGCTGTGAGCCCAACTCCGGCGATGGCGCCGGTATCCTTATTCAATTACCGCACGATTTTTTGGTAGATAAATGCCAGGAAAATGGTTTTACGCTTCCTGCCTTTGGCGAATATGGGGTAGGAATGGTCTTTTTTCCTGCTGATAAGATTTTGAGCGATCAGTGTCGGTTTTTATTTGATGACTATATAGATGAATTGGGCCTTGAATTGTTAGGCTACCGCAAGGTAACCACCGATCATGAAGAAGTAGGCCCTACTTCGCGCTCTACCGAACCTCGAATGGAGCAGGTTTTTGTAAAACCCAAGACGGAGATGACACCAGACGCGCTCGAACGCCGCCTGTTTGTTTTACGGAAATATGCGACTCACAACATCCATCAAACCTATCCTGCTACCAAAGACCAGTTTTACCTGGCTTCTTTTTCCTATAAAACCATCGTCTACAAAGGGCAGTTGACTACCTGGCAATTGCGCCCTTATTTTCCTGACTTACAAGATATTCGTTGCAAATCTGCGATTGCACTTATCCATTCTCGGTTTTCTACCAATACGGTACCCAAGTGGAAACTGGCCCAGCCCTTTCGCATGATTGCCCACAACGGAGAGATTAATACCGTGCGTGGTAACCTGAACTGGTGGCGAAGCAAGGAAAGCCTGCTGAAGTCCAATAAATTTTCGCAGGATGAGATGGATAAGTTGTTGCCTGTTTGTGGAGAGCATCTTTCTGATTCTGGTAACTTCGACAACGTTCTTGAGTTTTTGGTACTCAATGGTTTTAGTCTGCCGCACGCTTTGATGATGATGATCCCGGAGGCCTGGCAGAATGACGAATTGATGCCAGACCACAAGAAGGCCTTTTATGAATTCCATCGCACAATGATGGAACCTTGGGACGGGCCAGCAAGTATTTGCTTTACCGATGGTATCCTGGTAGGAGCTACCCTTGATCGCAACGGCCTGCGGCCTTCCCGTTATTGCCTCACCAATGACGATCGCCTGATTGTGGCCTCTGAAGCAGGTGCCTTGGTCATTGATCAATCCAAAGTAGTAATGAAAGGCCGCCTGCAGCCAGGCCGCGTTCTCATTGCCGATTTAAAAGAACACCGGATCATCGGAGATCAGGAATTGAAAGATACTATTTGCCGCCGCTTGCCTTACCGCGAATGGTTGGATGCCAACAAGATCACCCTCAAAGATTTGCCGCTCGAAGAACGCCCAGGCACTTCGTTGCACAAGGATACCCTCTTCCGCTTGCAGCAGCTTCATGGCATTACGAAGGAAGACCTGAAGGTCATCATCGAACCAATGATTTCCTTGGGCAAAGACCCCATCGGTTCGATGGGAGCCGATATTCCACTGGCTTGTCTCTCTCAGCAATCGCAGCATCTGAGCAATTATTTTAAGCAGCTTTTCGCTCAAGTTACCAATCCTCCTATTGACCCGATCCGCGAACGGTCGGTCATGTCGCTCTATGCAATGCTGGGCGGCGAAGACAATATTTTGGATGTTAAACCCGAAAGAGCTCGCTACATCCACCTCGATCATCCCCTGTTGAGTAACGATGATTTGGGACGAATCAAACAACTACATCATTCGCATTACAAGGCGGGTACTATCAACGCTATTTTTAAAATTGGTGGCCAGGCGGGACGTTTGCGTGCAGCAGTAGACCATATCTGTGCGATGGCGGAAGACTTGGTTCGTAATGGTCATGGCATTTTGGTAATCAGTGATCGGCAAGCTGATGCCTTTCACGCGCCAATCCCCAGTTTACTATCGGTAGGTGCTATTCATCACCATTTGGTACGCCTTGGTTTACGCTCTCAAACCTCGTTGGTAGTGGAAACCGGCGACGCTCGGGAAACCCACCATTTTGCGACCCTTATCGGTTACGGAGCCAGCGCGGTCAATCCTTATTTGACTTACGCTACTATCTCCGATTTATACCAGAAAGGAGCATTCGGAAAAGAAAAATCCCGTGATTATTACATCGAAGTTTATAATAAAGCGATAGGGAAAGGCTTATTGAAAATCATGTCTAAAATTGGCGTTTCTACCCTGCAATCTTACCAAGGCGCACAGATTTTCGAAGCGCTGGGTATCCATCGCGATGTGGTCGATCACTGTTTTACGGGTACTATTAGCCGTATTCAAGGTGTAGGTTTCGACGGTATCGCCCGCGAGAGTTTGGTGCGCCATGATTTGGCCTACCCCAAACAGGCATTGCCTAATCCTCAGTTGGAAGTAGGAGGTGTCTATCAGTGGAAGCGAAGAGGGGAGGAGCATACCTTCAATCCCAAGAGTATCCATTACCTCCAGTTGGCTGCTCGTACGAATGATTACGATGCTTATAAAAAATACGCTGCTGAAATCAATCACCAAACGGAGAAAGCCCTTACCCTTCGCGGCTTGTTGGCTTTCCGTAAAGGAGATCCGATTCCAATAGAACAGGTAGAGCCAGTAGAGGCAATTATGAAGCGATTTGCTACCGGAGCGATGTCTTTTGGGTCGATCTCCTGGGAAGCGCACACCACATTGGCAATTGCCATGAACCGCATCGGAGGGCGCAGTAATTCCGGTGAAGGCGGAGAAGATGAAGTACGCTTTCAGCCTGATGAAAATGGTGATAGTATGAACTCAGCAACCAAGCAGATCGCTTCTGGTCGCTTCGGTGTTACGAGCCATTACCTGAGTCAGGCCAATGAGTTGCAAATCAAGATGGCCCAAGGTGCAAAACCAGGAGAAGGCGGGCAGTTGCCAGGAGGGAAAGTCGACGACTGGATTGGCCGTGTTCGACATTCTACGCCAGGTGTAGGCTTGATTTCCCCGCCACCACACCACGATATTTATTCTATCGAAGATTTGGCACAGCTGATTTTTGATTTGAAAAATGCCAACCGGGAATCTCGTATCAATGTGAAATTGGTATCCAAAGCTGGTGTGGGCATTATAGCCAGCGGTGTAGCCAAAGCGCATGCCGATGCCATCCTTATTTCTGGTTATGATGGAGGAACCGGGGCTTCGCCTTTATCCTCTATTCGTCATGCAGGACTACCGTGGGAACTTGGTTTGGCCGAAAGCCACCAGACCCTCGTGAAAAATAAGCTCCGCGATAGGGTGACTTTGCAAACTGATGGGCAGCTGCGTACCGGGCGGGATTTGGCAATAGCTACGTTGCTTGGTGCAGAAGAATGGGGCGTTGCTACGGCTGCCCTCGTTGTAGAGGGCTGTATCATGATGCGTAAATGCCATGTAAATACCTGCCCTGTAGGCATTGCTACTCAGGACAAAGAGTTGCGTAAGCGCTTTACCGGTAAACCGGAACATGTGATCAATTTCTTCCGATTCTTGGCACAAGACCTTCGGGAGATTATGGCAGAATTAGGCTTCCGTACGATCAACGAAATGGTTGGGCATGTAGAGCGCCTGAAAGTCAATAGGGAAGTAACCTACTGGAAATACCGCGACCTTGATCTTACTCCCTTGCTTTACAAGGAAGCAGTAGGAGAAGAAGTGGGGCAGTATAAGAAAGTCGTTCAGGATCATGGTATTGATCAAATTTTGGACCGCCAACTGATCGCTCATGCACAACCCGCTTTGCTAGCTGCTCAGCATGTGAAAACTACTTTCCCGATTAAGAATACAGATCGGGCAGTAGGTACAATGCTATCTTACGAAATCAGTAAAGTCTGGAAAGGAGATGGACTGCCAGACGCTAGTATTGAATACCGGTTCCGTGGTTCAGCAGGCCAGAGTTTTGGTGCTTTTGGTGCTCGCGGAATTGAGTTTGTCCTCGAGGGAGAAGCCAATGATTACTTTGGAAAAGGGCTGTCTGGCGGCCGCCTCATCGTTGTGCCTGACCGAGAGGCGACCTTCGATCCTGCTAAGAATATCATTGTGGGCAATGTCGCCTTTTATGGCGCGACAGACGGAGAAGCTTACATCAAAGGACTTGCGGGCGAGCGTTTTGCTGTCCGGAATTCTGGTGTAAAAACGGTGGTTGAAGGTATCGGCGATCACGGTTGTGAATACATGACCGGTGGATTAGTGGTAAACCTTGGAGAGACCGGTAAAAATTTCGCGGCAGGAATGAGCGGTGGTATGGCTTACGTCTACGATCCCCAAAAGGATTTTGCCGAAAGGCTTAATGCTGAAATGGTGGAACTAGAACCCCTCAATGGGGACGACCAGGAGCTACTGCGGCAGATGCTTCGCAATCATTTTGCCTACACGTCTAGTAAAACTGCGTTAGATATGCTCAATGACTGGGAGGCAACCCTGAAAGTGTTTACCAAAGTGATGCCCCGTGATTACAAGGCCGTGCTGGAGCGAAAACAGGAAAAACCAGCCATTGGTGTGAAGATGGCCCCCACGGCTTAAAAGGTCGGAGTTGGGAATTGGGAATTCGGAAGTAAGTGAAGATACACGAAGAACAAGAGTGAAGTTTACTCACTAGCGATATCAAATATTTCCGACTTCCCACTTCCGCTTTCTGACTTTCCAAAACCTTTACACCCTTACACTTTTACACCCCCAAACCATCCAACCATCCAACCAACAAACTAAAATAATATGGCCGATCCCAAAGGATTTTTGACCCACGATAGAAGCCTTCCCGAGCTACGGCCCGTGCAGGAGCGTAAGAAAGATTACAAAGAATTGTACCAGGAGTTTCCTCCTGAAAAAACGATAGCCCAAGCCTCGCGTTGCATGGATTGTGGTGTGCCTTTTTGCCATAACGGCTGCCCTTTGGGGAACATCATTCCAGAGTTCAATGATGCCGTTTACGAAGAAGATTGGCGGACTGCTTATGATATTCTGAGTAGCACGAATAACTTCCCAGAGTTCACCGGAAGGATTTGTCCAGCCCCTTGCGAATCAGCTTGCGTATTGGGGATCAACCAGCCGCCAGTGGCTATTGAGCACATCGAGAAAAGTATCGCTGAGGTAGCTTACGAGCGCGGTTATGTTCGCCCCAACCCACCAACTAGTCGCACCGGCAAGCAGGTGGCCGTAGTAGGCAGTGGCCCTGCCGGACTCGCCGCCGCAGACCAACTGAATCGTGCTGGTCATACCGTTACCGTTTTTGAAAGAGATGATGCTATCGGTGGATTACTTCGCTACGGAATTCCTGATTTTAAGCTTGAAAAAAGTGTGATCGACCGGCGACTGGCAGTGATGGAAGCCGCTGGTGTACGTTTTCAGACGAATGCTAATGTAGGAGAGAACATTCCTGTTGGGCGCTTGCTAGCTGATTATGCTGCAGTGGTGCTTTGTGGGGGTTCTACCATCCCTCGCGACCTGCCGATCCCGGGACGAGATAGCAAAGGCGTTCATTTTGCAATGGAATTCCTCAAGCAAAATAACAAGCGGGTAGCGGGTAAGGATGTCAGCAGCGAATTGCCTCTTTTAGCGACAGGCAAAAACGTGATCGTCATCGGCGGTGGCGATACCGGAGCCGATTGTGTAGGAACTTCCAACAGGCAAGGAGCCGCCTCGGTGACTCAAATTGAGATCATGAGCAAGCCACCTACTGAGCGTGCCGAAAATAACTGGCCCAACTGGCCCATGATTTTGCGTACCTCCACCAGCCACGAAGAAGGTTGTGAACGCGAATGGGCACTAATGACCAAAGAGATTATCAAAGATGAGCACGGTGCCATCAAAGCTATCCGTACCGTGCGCGTGCTTTGGGATAAAGACCCAGAGACAGGCCGCTTCAATATGGTTCCTCAGGAAGGCACCGAAAAGGATTGGCCTTGCGAACTGTTGCTGCTAGCGGCAGGTTTTCTACATCCTCAAAAGCAAGGTTTGTTGGAACAGCTAGGAATTGGACTCGATGGGCGTGGAAACGTACTCGCCAATAATTACCAAACCACTGTTCCTAAAATCTTCGCCGCTGGCGATATGCGCCGTGGACAAAGCCTCGTCGTTTGGGCTATCAGCGAAGGCCGGGAAGCCGCCAAGTCAGTGGATGCCTTTCTGGAAGAAGGCGAAAGCGTGCTGGAGGCTAGAGACCAAGGGAAGTTAGTGGTGAATGCTTAGCGCATTTTTTTAGGTTGGTTTATTTGATTGAAAGCTTGAAGTTGATTTAATAAGAATTTGCATATAGGTAATACGAGTAGATTACCTTGTGCAAAGCTTGGCTAAAGCCAGGCTTTGGTTGGTTTGACTTTTTCACCTAAGGTGTAAATGTACTATTTGGTGCTAGCCAGTAGCTTACATTCAACACCCCAACACCATATTCAATGATTACTTCAAAATTCAACAAGTTTTGGAAAAGGAGCGCTTATGCGCTTACCCTGTGTATTGGAATTGCTGGCCTATCCAGTATTCCCTACAGCAAGGGTACTGGAAGCCTTGATTTTCCCCCTAAGCTCACACCTACGACACCTTATGATGTAGATTTAGCTGAGAAAAAAGCATTGGAAGATGCCGGAAAGTTCAACGAAGTTCAACGGCTTTTCGAGGTTTTTTCCTGGCAGATGTTCGTTGCTTTAAACTGGCCGTATGAAAACGGTAAACCAGCATCAAGTATCACGGGCTCAGGAGAGCCACTTTGGAACACATGGAAAGAAAGTTACGAAGTATACAAAAGTGACGGCTCAAAGCCAAGTCCTTGGGGAACAGAAGAGTTGCCCTTGTTTTCGCAAAACAAAGTTGATGACTGTGAAAACCTCCTTTACCGTACCAGTAAGTTTGCTCATTTAAGCGATACCGATTATGCTGATGAAATCGATCAGGCTTTTTCTGCGCCCATCTGGGACCAGAATGGAAACATGGTACGCTATGAGGTTCGAATGAACGAGGTAGAGTTTGATTATATCGTAAAAAATGAACTTTACAACCTGGATGGCCAAATCAAGTTTTCTGAGAATGGCACCAAGGTGGTCACTTTTCCTTCTGGAAATAAGAAACAGCAGGGGGCTATAGAAATCAAGTTGGCTTGGAAAATCATGGCTGACGATGATCCCTTCCTTGATCGCTATTATCACCGTACTGCTTGTGTGTTAAACCCTGATAACACTTTTACGGAAGCTACTGTTGGGATGGTAGGGATGCACATTTCCACTAAGACGGTATCCTCTCCACAATGGGTTTGGGCTACTTTTGAGCATGTTGATAATCTGGAAGTCAATGTGTTGGCTACCCATAATGGTCATAACCTCAAGCCGTCTTTTTATGATCCCAATTGCCAAACGTGTCCGATCAATGTTTTTCCGGATACTAGCGCCGATTTGGTCAAGAATCAAATTCAGCGGGTTTTACCCATCGCGATGGCCACACAGGCGCTGAATACGCAAGTGCAAGGGGTACTCGGCGCGGCAAATTCACCTCTTCAGTATTATCAATTGATTGGTGCGCAATGGCCAACTAATCCAACCAAAGCTCCTTATCCTGTTCCTCCTCCCTCAGACACCACCAAGCGTGCTGTTCCCGAAGCAGTTATCAATAAGGCCGGAGGAGACGCTACGCCGGTATACCTTACCAATATGGTGATGGAGACCTATTTTCAGGGGGCAACCCAAGGAACGGATTTCAATTACCTCATTGCCAATGAGCCAGCTTGGCTGCAAATTGAAGGCTTTCCTCAGCAAACCACCGAACTGATTTTTGGTACAGAAAGCTGCGTAGGGTGTCACGCCTCCGCTTCGATCGCTGTAGGAGATACGATCATTAACGGCAAGCGAACCGCCATCTTTGGACAACGCTACCTCTATGAAAGCCAGGCCATTGGTGACTTCAGTTGGTTGATGCAGCTGAAAGCAAGTTTCAAGCAAGCACCTAAGACCCGTCCCGTTACCAAAACGCCTTCTAAGCAGTAATACCTCCAACGTTTTTTAACCCATATTTGGCGAGGTCGCTCGCCTTTGAAAACAATCTATATTATGTCAACCTATCGTTTCGTCCAAGTCGACGAATTTCAAGCTAATGCTGATGGTTGGAATCAGATGGGCCCAGTCAATTGGACCCAGTCAGATGCCAATACTATTTTATTAACGAATCAGGATAACCGAGTTGTTCAGCTATCCTTTCTATCTGCCACTGCGCTTCGAGTCCGGTTTAATCCGGCGGCGAGACAAGCCAGTGATTACAGTAATAACAATTCTTATGCAGTTGTAAACCGCAACTTGGGGCCAGTGAATCTTTCGGTGCAAACACTTCCAGATAATGGAGGCACCTTGCTGCTCGATACCGGTGTTTTGCAGGTGAAGGTGGGCTTGTATCCTTACGGAATTGCTGTTTACAAGAACGGGCAATTGATTCATGAGGATACTTACGAAAAGAACCTCATTTATAGCAATGAAGCTGTTGCCAACCTGAAAAAAGCGCCAACCAACGAGAAATATTATGGCTTCGGCGAGAAAGCTGGTGATCAGCTAAACAAGCGGTCTTTTACGATGACCTTTTTCAATTATGATAACTTTACCTACAACGATATTGCTTCAGATGGATCGCGGATGATACCCGATTCACAAAAGGAAGGTGGACCGCTTAACCCTTCTGGGCCTCTCTATAATACGATGCCGCTTGCTTTGGCGGTTGGTTACACTGACCCGAACAACCTGGCTGGTTCACTTTACAGTTACGGCCTGTTTTTAGACAATGTAGCGCAAACCTACTTCAATATGGAGGCCAGTGATTACTCCGACATGAGTGGGAAGTACTATTTTGGTGCCTTGTATGGCGAGTTGGATTATTACATTATGGTTGGTGATGCTGAAAACCCCATCAATGATGTAATGCGTCAGTATGCGATCCTTACCGGTGGGTCAGCAATGCCGCCAAAGTACGCTTTTGGTTACCAACAAGGAGGTTATGGCTATTATACCCGCGAGATACTGGAAGGGGTAGCGCAGGATTACCGCAACAATAACTTCCCCATTGATGGCTTGCACATCGATGTTGATTTCCAGGATAACTACCGCACCTTTACAAGCAGTAATCGTAAGTTTCCTGATGCTAAAGGGATGTTTGATGGCTTGCATAGCGCTGGTTTTAAGTGCAGTACCAATATCACGGGCATCATTACCGCTAACCCGCTGGATGAAAATGGGAATACCGATACGCCCTACCCGACGCGCGATGATATCTTGAATTTGAATCAGGATAACGCCGCCATCTCAACCTACAAAGATGATGCGCCGGTTCATCCTTTTATTTACAATACGAGAGATGGACAGGGTGAAAATCCCAATATTTTTATTGCCAATGAAGGCTATGGGACGAGCTCTCTTGTTGAGAAGTACTCGCCTTCACCAGGATATCCTGGCAATAACCCTAATCTGGGAACCTACGGTTTCTATTCCGATATGGGTAACCCCGATGTTCAAAAGTGGTGGGGAGAGCAGTACGAGTACCTTTTGTCGATAGGTTTGGATATGATCTGGCAAGACATGACTTGCCCGGCGCTGATTCCTAACTTTGATGATAATTATCCCGACAAAACGCTTCCGCTGGATGTCATGATGTACGATACACGTACTGGTGGCTATGAACCGAATGCGAAGATTCACAATTCATTTGCGATCAATTTGATTAAGGCCACCTACGAGGGGATCACCAAGTTGAAATCCAGTGACTCCTTTAAGGGGACCTACAATTACAAAAAGCGGAATTTTATCATAGCCAGAGGAGGTTATGCAGGCGTTCACCGTTACGCGGGTATTTGGACGGGAGATTCGGCTTCTAGCTGGGATTTTCTCAAAATAAATGTGCCTGAAGTACTCAATATTGGCTTAACGGGCCAACCTATTTCTGGTTGTGATATTGGCGGTTTTGCGAATGGCTCGGGAAGTTCCTCCACCAATGGAGTGACAGACCCCGAGTTGTTGACCCGCTGGATGACGAGTGGCGCCTTTTTGCCCTGGTATCGCAATCACTACGATAAGTATACCAAAGCCTTCCAGGAACCCTACAATTACGGAGAACCCGTACTGAGCAATTGTCGCAAGTACGTAGAAATTCGTTACCGATTATTGCAGGTCTTTTATGATGCGATGTATGAAAATACACAAAATGGCTTGCCCATCGCTCGTGCCCTATTTGTGAACGATCCCATTGATCCACAGGTGTACCAGCATTGTAATGACCAGTTTTTCTTAGGAAAGGATATTTTGGTAGCACCGGTGGTGACGCCTAATACGTATAATCGTGATGTCTACCTGCCTGCGGGTAGCGAATGGTACGTTTTCAATGACAATACGGAAGTTCTGAGCGCCCCAACACCGGGAGGAACCACTCAAAATTGGGACGTGCCAATGGACCTCGTTCCTGTTTATGTCCGGGAGGGGGCTATCATTCCTTTGCGGGAGTTGGAGCAATATGTGGGGGAGTTGTCGGTCAACCCGATCACCTTTCAGGTTTATCCAGGAAAGGACAGTTCCTATACCCTTTACCAGGATGACGAGACGACGACCGCTGCGGAAGAGTCTGGCGCATACCGGGTGACGGAAATTAGCCATGAGGGTATTACCAATGGTCAAAAGGTGACGGTCCAACGCACTTACGATAAGTATGCGCCGAAGGAAACGTACTATTTTGTAGCACTTATTGGTACCAACCCTCCTGTTAGTGTATCCGCGAAGGGGAAATCTCTAAGCGGAGTAGGAAGCAAGAACGACCTGGATAATAGTGCGAGTAACGCTTACTTTTATGATGCTGGTTTGAAAATCACTTTCGTGAAAATTAAGGATACAGCAGCGAAAGCAATCATAGAGGCTGTTTACTAGGACGATGTCTAACTTTTTAGTGCCCCTTCATTGTGATTGTATCGTAATGAAGGGGCTTTTTATTGGAAGAACTATTTTTTATGAAAAACGTCCGCAATTTCATTTCGGGACGATGCAGAGATGGGATCGCTTCATCTTTGTACTATCAATTAATTCGAAGAAGATGAAAAAAATAGTAATTGCAGGTTCTACAGGTTACTTGGGGAGCCATATTGTTCAACACTTACAAAGACGCCAATTGGACTTTCAGGCCATAGCGCGCAGTCCTCGGAAATTGGATGCATTGGGATTAGCTTCCTCACAAATAATTGAGGCGCAAGTTACAGACGCAAGCTCTTTGGCGGGGTGTTTAGCGGGCGCTGATGTCCTGATTTCAACGGTGGGCATCACTCGCCAAAAGGACGGGCTCACTTATATGGATGTGGACTACCAGGCGAATAAGAACCTCCTTGATGAAGCCATTAAAAGCGGCGTTAAGAAATTTGTCTATGTTTCGGTATTGCATGGAGAGGACTTGACGCACTTACAAATTTGCGCAGCAAAAGAACGCTTTGTTCAAGCACTGAGAAGTTCAGGTTTAGCATACTGTATTATTCGTCCCAGTGGGTTCTTTTCCGATATGAAGGAGTTTTATGAAATGGCCAAGCGTGGCCGCGTATATCTTTTTGGTGATGGAACCACGAGAGCGAACCCCATCCACGGCGCTGACCTTGCAAAAGTTTGTGTTGATGCAGTTTTTCAAGAAGAAGAGGTCATTGAAGTTGGCGGAAAAGAAACATTGACTCACCAGCAAATAGCCGAGATCGCTTTTGATGCTGTCGGAAAAGAAACCAAGATCACCTATATCCCTGATTGGGTCAGGAGGCTGCTACTTCGTATAGCTGCTGTGTTTATGGGAAAGGCCAGTTATGGGACAACAGAGTTTTTCTTAAACGTAATGGCCTTGGATATGGCGACTAACAAGTACGGCTACCGCACCTTAAAAGAATTTTTTATGCGTCTGGAAGAGGACGTGTAATGAGCATTTTTCGATTCGTAGGATCTTCTGAGTTTACACCACCTCTCGTTTATTTTCCCACCAGTAACCCAGTAAACCAAATACCAGAAAGAAAGCAATACTGTGCAGTTCTACATTGTTCAAACCATTGATGAAAGAGGGGGCAATGTATTCGTTTCTAAACATGTCCATGTCTTTTACAATCATTGGTAAAGCGTAGGGGAGATATAGGGCAATTTTTTGCCCGGTAGCTGACATGATAATGCCGAGGACGAAGCCAAATACGCCAATACCCAGCGGGACTAAGATGTTTTTGAAACGTAAGGAAAGCCAGTATTGCCAAGCGATCAATCCTAGGCTGGCAATGAAAAAGTGCCTCATAAACTCGATGAGGTTAAGGAGGTCAGGCTGGTAGTAAGTGAATTCATATTCCGGCAAGAAAACATTGAGTAAATAGCCAGAGAGCACCAGTCCTACGATCAGCATTGCCAAACTGAAGAGGTATAGCAAGAGGATGAGGACCAGCTTTGTAATGTAAAATACCCCACGGCCAGAAGGCAGCGCGTAGAGGTACTTCCACGCATCGGCACGCTGCTCGATAAATACTGTTGCGCTAACGAGTAAGAGTAGATAGGGGACGACAATGAACAAGTTGAAAATAGCAAGAGAGACTTTAAAGTAGCGTTGCCAGGGATCTATGTTCAACTTTACCATATTGTGAGCATCCATGAGGTGCCCGAGAAATACTCCTGAAGCCGTGAGGAAAATACCCAGTAAGAGGATGTACCAAACGGGGCTGTGCTTGAGCTTGATGAGTTCAGCACGCAACAAAGCTAAAGGAGAGATGCTGCTATTGGCCATGATCGGTGGTGTCTTTATTGAGTTCCATAAATAAGCCTTCCAAGTCACTGCGCACAAGCTTGGCTTCGTAAATATCTAAACCTTCTGTTACCAGCTGGCGGACAATGACAGGAATGTCATATTCTGCCGAAAGCTGTAGGTGGAGGTAATCTTTTGCCGATTGCACCTTGTAGGCGGAAGTTAGCAATGCATTGGCTCGATCTTGGTCATTGGTACGGATAGCTAACTTCAAATGCTTGGCTTTCCATTCTTCGAGGGCCGCTTGGTTACCTTCAAAAACCAATTGGCCATCTTTGAGTATCCCTAGGTGGGTGACGGTTTTTTCAATTTCTGAAAGAAGGTGGCTGGATAGTAAAATCGTTTTACCTTCTTCACAGAGCAACTTAATCAAATCTCTGATATCGCTGATGCCTTGAGGGTCCAGGCCATTGGTGGGTTCGTCTAGGATGAGGAGCTTAGGTTCGTGCAAGAGGGCAATGGCCAGCCCCAAGCGCTGCTTCATTCCCGTAGAGTATTTCTTACTGGCTTTATGCCGATGTTCCCAAAGGCCGACTTTTTTTAATACCGGCATAATCTGATCACTGGAAACTTGCTGATAACGACAAGCTAGCCGCAGGTGATCGTGAGCCGATAGGTTGGGATAAAGAGAGGGAGCTTCGATGAGGGAGCCTACTTGGCGATAGCAAGAGCGATCTTTATGCGGATTGGTTTTGCCAAACAAAGTTATTTCACCCGATTGTGGCGTGAGTAGGCCCAATAGGTTACGGATAGTGGTGCTTTTGCCTGCGCCGTTACTCCCTAAAAATCCATAGATGCTATTTTCTGGGACGTTCAGGTTTAGCCCTTTGAGGATCGGTTGCCCCTTGGTATAGGAAAAATGCAGGTTGCTGACGGATAAGATCGACATATTACTGGGGCTTCTCAAGGTTAGGAACAGCACGAAAATAAAAAGCGATTTTGTTTTTCATAATAGTTAAATAAGCGCTTCATTTTAAGCGTTTCAACTATTTGGAAAACTTGAGGAAAATCGCAGTTTATTTTCTGCGCAATACTTATTGATTTTCATGCGCATTTTTGATTACCAAAACCACCTGTTTTAGCAAACGATCCCATCTACCTTTGGTATAGTTGACGGCAACCGTACAATTGTAGGCAGGTACATGAAGAATGCCCGTGCCCCATAGCCCACCATGCATAAAGGCATCTTCTCCAAAAATGGAGACTCGCCAGAGCCCTAGTCGGTAATCTTTAAAACGCTCATCTTCTTCGGGGAGGTAGGTCGGAGCGTATTCCGGTGCTTGAAGCATCAAATCGAGGGTGGCAGCTTGATTGAAAATCTGCTCGTTGAACAATGCGTGGGTGAAAGTAGCGAGGTCATCCGTTGTGGAGATCAGTCCGCCACCGCCATAAAGATCCATGGAGGGGTCCCATTCGGTGGTGTTGTAGCGCTGGAAATAGCGGTTGACAAAAGGAGGGTGCTTTGCTGGACCGTCTTCGATGCGTTCCAGCCATGTGCTGCTCAATTCCAGTTGGTCGTAATGCAATAATTGCCGCAGGGCGACGCCCAAATTGGTGTCGGTAATCGCCTCTAGGGTAGCCCCGGCAAGGATGTAACCCGTATCACCGTAGCTGTACCGCTCGCCGGGGCTGCCAGTAGCCTGTCCGCTCTCCATAGCCAGGGCGACCTGCTCCGTGCGCGTCCATACCCGCTGAGGATTATTGGTGATCAATTCAGCAAAGGTACGTCCGCCCATTGCGTAATCGTATAGGCCACTGGTCTGGTTGAGACACTGCCGCCAGGTAATACTGTCCGTAGGATAGTGGTGATCGAGCAACAACTGGCGATGTTCTTCCAGTAGGTACTCATGAATAGGATCTTCAATATTCAGGCGGCCCGTTTCGTGCAAACGTAGCATGGCTGCTGCGACAAAAGTTTTGGTGACGCTGGCAATCCGAAAAGGTTGGTCGGCGCTCAATTCCCGCTCTCGTTCTTCGCTATCGAAGCCCGCAGAACCCGTCCAGTGTAAATCCAACTCAGGAGCAATAACGGTCAAGCTTGCTCCGGGGACTTGCTCGAACGAGTCGTCTAGCGCCAGTTGTAGTATTTCCTGCAGCGTTGGTTCTATCTGATCTGGTGCGACATCGGTATCAACAGTATGACAAGAACATAGCACGGAGAAAATAAGAAAAGCGTAAATGGATGGTCTCATATTAAGATTTAACGAGCCTCAGAGCTAAGTCAGTGCGCTTTAACAAGGACTAAAAAAAAGAGGCGCTTCAACAGCGCCTCCCAAAGTTAGTGTATAAAGCTTAAAAAGTTTTAGTTCAATCGTCGTTGTTCTTCTTCGGAGCCGGTGGCGCGTTGGTTGGCCTTTTTTACGGCTGGGTTTCCAAATTGATGAGTTAGACTCAGCCGGAAGATATTTCCTTCCATTCTGTACTTCCAGCTGTATTCGAGGTTGAGTTCAGGTCGGTCGATTTCGTAGATCCACTGAGCGCCCAGGTCAAACATATTACTCCAGTTGAAACTCATTTTGGTATTTTCCCCGATGGATTTTTGCAGGCCCATATTCAAGGCGGCATAAGGTCTGGTTTGGCCTAGCCCCCATTGGCGAGCGCTATTTAGTTGTGTGGTTATTTCAAATTGAAAACGCTTAGGGAGTTGGAAGTTTTGCGCCAGGTTAGCAGTCAGGTAAGTGTTGGTAACCGTGATGAGTTCGCCTTCATAACGTGGCTGTAGCCGAATCCAGTAAGCAGCAACATTGAGGCGCGTTTCCCACCAATCCGCAATTTGAAAAGGAGTATTTACAGAGATCATAGCCGATTTGGCGTCTTCCATATTTTCGGCATTGGCAATGAAGAGATTTTCTTCTGCATTTACTTGAGGTTGGAAACTGATGGGGTTGTCTTGGTCAGAAAATTCCATGTTGATCAGCAGGCTTTTGTGGCGAAAAGAAGCACTGATTTGTTGGCTAATAGTGGGTTTTACCTTCGGATTGCCAGTAAAAACGGTGTTGTAACCAAAGAAGAGAAAGAAAGGCGCCAATTCGCTAAAGGCCGGCCGGTTGATACGCTCGGCATAGGAAAACTGTAGTTGATTGTTGTCGTCGAGCTGGTAGGTCAAAAAGATAGACGGGAAAAAGCGGCCGAATTTTTGCACACTTATTGGCCCTTCTTTGCTGCTGGTCAACTGGCTGTCATAGTATTCGTAGCGCCCGCCGATTTTGGTGGTGATGGCATCGCTCAGGGTATAATCTGCCGAGAAATAGACGGCGCCGATCATTTCTTTAAGCGTGCCGGAGTCGGTGAACCTTTGATCATAAATTCGGTCGCCATTTTCGAGGTCAAACAGGCTGAGCTTATTGGTGAAACTAGAATTGGTGCCTTTGAACCCTGTCTGGAATTTTAGCTGGTCGTTCCATTCTTTGCTGTAGTCTGCCTTTAGCACCGTGAATCCGATGGGCGTTTCTTTGGTCGACGAAAAATCACGTTCACTGAGCAGAAGCTGGTGCTGATCACGGTTACTTTCCTGATAATTAACAGGATTGCGGTCAAAGTAATCGAGAAAGTCAAAATCTATGGCTAAGCTGCTCTTATCAGTGAAGGTGTGTCTGATGTTTAGGTTGGCCAACCAGTGGTTCCATTCGTTGGTTTCTTCCACCAGTAGGTCATTGTATTGCACTTCTTCGAGTTCATTGGTGAGGGTGGTTCTCGTTTCGGCTTCCATAAACCAATGGCGGTAAAAACCGGATACCATGCCCCCTACAATCGTCTGGTCGCTAGCATAAAAGTCGAGCCCAATACGGCCATTGTAGATTTTGGTCAAGGCAGGGCGGTCGCTGTGAATATTGGCGGTGGTGACCTGCTGGCCAAAGGTGTTTTTACGATAAATATCCATCTTGTGCCGGGTGTAGTCGTAGTTAGCGGAGAAGTCGGTGAAGAGGTTGACCTTACGCGTTCTCAGGTTCATATTGATGCTGGCGCCGTATTTTGGGCGTAAGCCATAACCCGTATTGAGCGTAGCACTGCCACTGAGGCCATCTTCCGTTTTATTGATGGTTACAATATTGATGATGCCAGCATTTCCTTCGGCATCAAAGGATGCAGGAGGCGTTGTAATGAGTTCGATTTTTTCAATATTATCAGCTGACATGCTCTGTAGGTACTGGATCAGGCCCTCTACTTCCATGCGGATACGTTTGCCATTGAGCATGATCACGACGCCTTGTTTGGCTTGCATCGTGATTTGGTTATTGATACGGTCAACCCTTACACCGGGCGAGCGTTCCAGGATGTCTAGCGCGGTAGCACCGGCGGCAGTAATGCTGTTTTGGACATTGATGATGGTGCGGTCGATCTGTTGCTCGAAAAGGGGCTTTTTAGCGGTAACGGTGACCTCATCGAGGGCTGTAACATCTTCCCGCAAGGAAAAACTGAGGGGTGTTGCTTGCTGATGGTCACGAACTTGAATTAGAGGTGTTTGCTGTTCTTCATATCCCATCATGCTGGCTCGTATAAAGTAAGCGCCCGGAGGAATATTGGTAATCGTAAACAGGCCATCTAAATCAGTGATGGCCCCCTTGATAAAGGTTGTATCCTCGGCTTGAAGTAATAATACATTGGCAAAAGCCAAGGGCTGGTCTCCTGTGTCAGTGATGGTTCCGGTGAGCGATTGCTGAGCCTGAAGGCTAAACAAAGTGAGAATAGAAAAGAGGGTGAGTAAAAGATGTTTCATCGTCGGGTAGGATTGATGTTATCGAATGGTCTGCAAGAAAACAGTGTTTAAGGTGTTTTTTGCGAATAAGTGCTTAACCTTCAATAAATAAGGACGGAATGGGTTTGTATAGCGTAAAGCCTTTTCGTATTGCTCAGCGCTTTGTTGGTAAGGCTTAAGCCGGGTTTAGTACTTATCTTGGGAAGAATTGCCGTTTTTCTGATACATTGCTACTATGTTTCAAATTGAGAAAACCTATCAAGGCTGGTCATGGGAGAGAGTTAGCAGGCATGTTCTGTACTGGATGGCTTGGCTAATATTGTATGCCGCTACCAATAGTACCCATCTGGAGGGGAGCTTCCTTAGCTGGACAGGCGTGGAGCTGATGATCATGGGAATCAAATTACCATTTACCTATTTTGTAATTTATTATCTGGTGCCTAACTACCTGCTGACCAAGCGTTACGCTACGTTTTTTCCCTTGTTTATTTTGTTTTCTATAGTTGGGGGAATTGTTATTTGGGTGCTTTATCACTACTATCTCAATGCCACCTATTTTAACTATCAAGCACCTCATTTTTGGACCACAAAAATCATCTACAAGGTGATTGATTTGATCTATATTTCCAGCTTGCCGATGATGTTTAAGCTTTACCAGCAGCAGCATCTTCAGGAGAAACGGGCTACTCAATTGGTGGAACAGAAACTAGGGGCAGAATTGAAGATTCTCAAGAATCAGCTACATCCTCATTTTTTGTTTAATACCCTGAACAACCTTTACGGGATGGTGCTTACCCAGCATCCTCAGGCAGCAGAGGTAGTGGTGCGGCTTTCGAATATGATGAGTTATATGCTTTATGACTGTGAACGGCCTCAAATTGATTTGGAAAAAGAGATTGAAAACTTGCAGAATTACGTTGAACTTGAAAAAATAAGGTATGGAAAGCGATTAGAGTTTTCTTTTGAACTGGGAGGGGAGGTAGCCGGAAAAAGAATTGCTCCGCTCTTGTTGCTGCCTTTTTTGGAAAACGCTTTTAAGCATGGTGCTGAAACAGATGAAACCAAGGCTTGGATTCGTATCAACCTGTGGGTTGAAAACGGCAGTCTAACTTATCTGGTAGAAAACAGTATTCCGACGATTGCTACAGAAGAAACGATGCCTAAAACGCAGAGTGGGGTAGGGTTGGCCAACGTGCGCAAGCGTCTGGCTTTGCTTTATCCAGATAGTCATGAATTGGAAATCACCCGAAACGATACCTATTTAGTCACCCTCAAATTGAACCTGGATCATGAAATGCCTCATCGTTGATGACGAAGAACTCGCGGTAAAAGTGATCGAAAACCACATCCAGCAGATTGATGGAATGGAGGTTGCTGCTGTGTGTTACAATGCAATGGATGCTTTCACGATCTTGCAACAGCAAGACATAGATTTGGTGTTTCTGGATATTCAGATGCCCAAAATATCGGGATTGAGCCTATTGAAATCAATGCCCAATAAGCCTCCCGTGATCTTAACCACGGCCCACCGGGAATTTGCCCTGGAAGGCTTTGAACTAGATGTGGTGGACTATTTACTAAAACCTATTTCTCTGGATCGATTTCTGAAATCTGTAGGGAAAATTTACCGACTACAGCAAAGAACTGCCCCGGTTGCCAGCCATGTTGAGCCAGCTAAGGAAGAAAGTTCTACCTTCTTTTACATCAAAAGTGATCGGCAGTTTATCAAAATTCTACTGGCAGAAGTGCTCTACATCGAGAGCTTGCGCAACCACGTGAAGATCGTTACTATCACCGGTAATCATACGACTTTATTGGGGATCAGTCAGATGGAGCAAAAGCTTCCTCCCCAACATTTTACCCGAATTCATCGCAGCTATTTGGTCGCCCTCACAAAAGTGGATCGATTTACCCAAACCAATCTCACCATCGGAGACAAGACCCTACCCATTGGCCAAAATCATCGCGAAGAAGTCTTGCGGCGATTACAGCTCAATCTGATTTGATTCCTGTGCAGGCTAGGTTCGTGTAAGCTGCCCAATCCCCCTTTCTTCTATGCCCTTATAATCTCTTATATGGTTCAAGACAAATCCTGTCGATAAGGTATTCATGAATTTACCTTTCAAGACAAATCCTGTCGATAAGGTAAATTCATGAATCTACCCTGATCTACCCTGACAAATCCTGCCGAAAAATCTTCTCCATCAACGCGAATAGATCAGGATGCTTACGCTCAAAAAGATGAGGTTGGCTAAAGAAATACTCCGCAGCAACGCTCAAGAACTCTGCCTGGTTGGTAGCACCATAAGGATTGATGTCTGAATCCCGATCTTTTATATCATTGATTTCTTCGTGCATCTCCTTCAGCCATGGAATAATGTAGGGGCTTTCCATCAATATTTCTGGAATACCATCGGTTTCACCGTCGGCTTTGTCTAGCAGGTGGACGAATTCGTGAATACCTACATTACTCTTACTACGTTGGTCATCAAAACCTTGGTGGAGTGCTCGTTTTGATAAAATCATCATCCGTTGCATAGCTCCGGTGCCCACCATGCCGAGGATGTTACGTTCATCACCTTCCGTTTGGTAATCATGATTGAAGGTGTTTTCGTATAACAAGACCTCATTGAGGTTGTGGTAGCGCCAACCGGGGAAACCAAACAGCGGAATGGTCGCACTGGCTGCCACGAGTAGTCGGTAGGTATCCGAAAGCTCCGTTTCTACCCCTGTGATATCAACATCTTCAAAAAATTGAAGAACGGCTTGTTCAAAGCGGGGCTGTTCTCCGGCAGGTAAGTTTTTATAGTACCTTACTTTGTTGTTGAGGATAGCTTTCCAAGATGCAGGAAAGGGTGTTGGAGGAAGCTGATCAGATTGGAAGAAAAGCTTCCAGCCAGCGCCGAGGAGGGCGATGATAATAAAAGCAATGAGGGTGCCTGAGGTCATAATGATGTAGGGATGTAGGGTGGCGAAAATCCAGGCTGATCGTACCATTGCGTAATCGCAATGGTACGATTGGCGTGGCCTTAAAGGTAGTATTATTTCCTGCGAAGCTGCTTACAAGCCTTGCGCAAAAACAGCTGTTTCTTCCGCAAGTTTTTGAATAGCCTCTTCCTGCGTGATCCCTGACCGTTTTAGCATTTTGAAGGAGTGATCACCGCCTTCAATAATGACCAATTTAGCCAACGGCAATCCTTCGCACACTTCCGTAATAAGGTTCGTTTTAGCAAAAGTATCACGCGTACCTTGGAGAAACAATTGAGGAATGCTAATGTCAGATAAATGAGCTGCTCTTTCGATGCCGATCTTACCAGGTGCGTGCAATGGAAAACCGTAATAGACAATGCCCTTTACCGGAGCTATATCCTCTGTAGCAGCAAGCTGAGAGGCCATTCTTCCGCCAAAAGACTTACCGCTCACCAAAATGGGAAGGCCATTTGATAACTCCTCGGCTTTTTTCAGAGTAGCTTTGATGACGGCTTTGGCTTTTGGTGGCTGATCAGGAGCACCTTTCCCTTTTTCCATGTAGGCGAAGTTAAATCGTAGCGTACCGATCTTCACGGTAGCCAATGCTTGGGCTAGCTGTTCCATGAAGGAGTGCTCCATGCCGGCTCCGGCACCGTGGCTAAGAATCATGAGGGAGGTGGCGGCTTTGGCAAGAATCAATAAACCTGATACGGAGCCAATGTCTTCAGATACGGGAATATTAATTCTTTGAGCTGTTAGCATAAAATAGTTGGGGTATAAATGGGTATTCTATGGCTTTCATGGAATGAATATCTAGAGGGGATTGATTCCTAACTGTCGTGATATTCACTGATTGCAGAAGTGTTTTTCACAAACTCTGATGGTGTAAGGTCAAACTCTTTCTTGAAAGATCTACTGAAGGAATTAGGAAGATCAAAACCAACCATATATGCGACCTCAGCGATGGTCAGCTTTTGTTGAGTCAGGAGGTCTTTGGCTTTTTTCATCCGGAAAGATTTCAATAAATCTATCGGTTTTTTGCCGGTTAATTGTTTCACCTTTCTGATGAAATGCATGTGACTGAGGTGCATTGATTGGCACATAGACTTGACATTGAACTCTGCTTCAGACAGGTTTTCATTCATTAAATTAACCAAACGTGCCAGGAATTCTTCATCAGGAGACGCGATGGTCTCTGTTTTAGGCGTAAGCATAAAATTTTTGTTGAACACTTCCCGCAGCAGCTCACGTTGTTGTAAGAGGTTGTTTACTCTGACTAGTAGTAATTCAGGGTTAAAGGGTTTGGTGATATAGTCATCAGCACCTTTGATATAGCCGTCTAACTTACTTTCTTCCAGGGCTTTGGCCGTTAGAAGGATCACCGGGAGATGGCTGGTCGCAAAATCTTCCTTGATCTTTTCACAGAAAGTAATACCATCCATTTCTGGCATCATCACGTCACTGAGAATGAGGTCAAAGGATTGGTTGCGCGCCATTTTTAGTCCTTCTAGACCATTGTTTGCCGTAGAGGTCTGGTATTGTTTATTTAGAATACCTTCCAGAAAATGCTGCATGTCAGGGTTGTCTTCCACTACCAAAATTCGGGGCAATTTGGTGTTGTTGCCAGAGCCGGTACTGGTGGCAAGAGGTGCTTCTTCTTTAAGCGTATCCATGAGCATAGAGGCTTCCTGACGTGCCATTTTTAGCGTGGGGTTTTCCAGGACAGCATCTTTTATAAGCTCTTCTTTTTTCAGAATCTGAGGTAGATAAATGGTGAATTTTGTTCCCTTGCCAAGTTGGCTACTCACTTTTATATCGCCTTGCATAAGGTAGACGAGATCTTTGACATAATAAAGGCCTATGCCTGAGTTATGGGTACCCGTGATTCCGGCACCAGTTGTATAATACTTGTCAAAAATCAAATCAATGATTTCCTGGCTCATCCCTGTACCAGTATCCTCAACGATAATTTCAAAGTAGTTTTCATAAAAAGGACTCAGGTTTCTTTCAGCGGCTTTTACCGTAGAAAGTTCTACTGTAATACTGCTGCCTTCTGGTGTGAATTTGAAGGCATTGGAGAGCAGATTGACCATGATTTTCTCCACCTTATCGGAATCGAGAAGCGTGATGTTGTCGTTGCTGTGGTCAATAAACTCTAAATGAATATCACGATTGAGCGCAAGGCCATCAAAAAGCCTCACCATGCTGGAGATGTAGTTGGCCAAATAAATGTTACTGAGATTGAGTTCCAGTGTGCTGTGCTCAATGCGGCGCATCTCCAAAAGCTGATTAATAAGTTTGTGTAGGCGGGAAGCATTTCGTTCAATCGTCCCGTAATACTGCTGCCTTTTCTCGATGGAGAGTAATCCATTTTCTTTAATCAGTTGAGAGATAGGCCCCAGAATAAGGGTTATGGGAGTGCGCAGTTCGTGCGAAATATTGGTAAAGAAACCAAGCTTCGCTTTAGAGAGACTTTCAACCTGTTCCACCATGTCTTCGAGCTTATCGCGTTGCTGACGGATTTCCTCATTACGAGATTCAAGGTCTATGTTATTGCTTTCTAAAATTTTTGATTGCTCAAGGATTTGCCCTTGTTGAGCAAGGATTTCATGGTTTTGAGTTTCAATCTTCCGTCCTCGCTCTTTCAGTTTGTCATTGGCTTGCCGTAGTGACTCGTTCAGGATTTCCAACTTTTTCTTTTTGGAAATAACACGGTATTCGTAAATGAGGAAAATAGTAAGGAATGCAAGGATAAGAGCAATAAACCAAGCTTGTTTCCAAATAGGAGGCATAACCTCAAATTCAATACGCGCTGGCGTAGGGTCTACATTAAAATCCAGGTCGCGGGCCCTAACCTCTAGAATGTGATTTCCACTGGGAAGACTCGTGAAAGTGTACTGCTGGTCTTTCGTAAAAGGAGACCATTTTCCTCCATTCAACCGGTAAGCATACATCAGCTTGGTTGCAGCAGTTTTGGCAAAGTAGTCTTTCCCTTTCCATGAAATCAGTGTATTACCGTCGGAGGAAACGCTTTCCAAAAAGAAGTCAAAGCTGGTTTCTGGCGGCTTGCTACTAGGGCGATAGCGCGTGGTAAAGAATTGTCCGTTTTCCTCCTCTGCTATATTGCGCTGGTAGGCTCGACGTTTCCAACTACGCGGTACATGGTTGACCCAAATATATTTGTCGGTATGATAAATGGTTCCACCTTCAAAATCCATATTGAGGCGATCTGGAAAAATATCCTGAGTCCAGGAAGTGCCATCAAATTTTGATATGCCATTTTCTGTGGCTACAATAATCATGCTATCCGAGAGGGCATCAATGCTAATAATTGTATTGCCAGAAAGACCAGAAGAAGTATTGTAATTTTTCCATTGCTTGCCATCATAGACAAATAGCCCATAGTACCTAGATCCTACCAATAACAATTTATCTGTACTGCAAACATAGTTGACGTATTGCTGAAGACGCTCATCTTGCAGTGAATTCCAGCTCTTCCCGTTATAAAACAACAATTGGCTTCCTCCTAGCCAGATGCGACCATCTTTAGATTGCCCGATACCATAACAATTGGCTTGAGTGAGACCGTTTTCCTGAAACGGATGGTGTATCCAAGTCAGCTTTTCTGCTTGGGGGTTTATGAGTTGTAGCACTCCACTGTAAAATCCATAAACCTTCTCTCCATCAACAGCTCCTCCAAACCAAAGGGCGCCGTCACTTGCCTCAAATACAGCACGGTAATCAATGCCCCAGGATAATTCTCGGTGAATTTGACGTTCCCACTTTCCGTTGACATACAAAGCGGTAGCAGCATGCCCCTGATGAGAACCAGCAGCCCATATTTGTCCTTTCGAAGTTCTTATTACGCGGATAGGAGCGTCCATGAGGCCATCTTCTGTACCGTAGGAAATCCAGGTATTTCCTTTACGATAAATAAGCCTGTTATTTCGTTCCAGAAAGAGCTCTTCATTAGGAGATATTTCGCATTGGAAACTAAGATTTTCATAAGTAAGCCACTGCTCGGTAGAAAAATCCAGAAGAAGGACTTTAGATTTATAGCCAGCTACCCATATTTGATCACTTTGGCTGTTTTGTAAAATGACGCGGTTGGCTGGTACTGGATAAACGGGGGCTTTATATACGGCCCAATGCCCTTGATGGTAAGCAAAAATTTTGGCCATGGAGCTTAGCCAAATGGTGCCATTGGCGGATTGTACAATATCCGCTAAATACTCATCGCTGCCGAAAATTTTATTGATAAAAATGGTTTCCCAATTTTCACCATCGTAAATTTGAATACCCTTGTTGGAAGTGGAGTTGATAACCCATATTCTGCCGTCAGCAGCTAGGAGCATTCGTTGGTCTTCTCCTAATTCAAAATTTTCTTTGCTGGCAATCACCTCGAAATTATCGAACCTGCCATCCTTTACATCCTTCCATTTGAAGCGGAGTAGTTTTCCCACCTCCATTTTAGTAGTGACGGCAAACCAAACCTCCCCCTCACTGGTTTCGAGCACATCCGAGGCATATATCATATCCCCCTCAGTGGTTAGTAGGTTTTGTGGTAAATGGATGTATTCAGGCCCAGGAAGGAGTTTTTTGAGGTCTTCTGCTTTTATCGCTGAAGTGTAAATACGGGTATCTCCATTCGTTAATAAATGAATAAAACCCCAGTCGGCACAAGCGATCACACTTTTATCACGCAGCTGCTTAATACTGTGAAAGGTCATGGTTTGGTTGGCAGGTCCTTCGAAAAAGTGAGACCATTGCTGACCATCATAGCGATAGATACCATTGGAGGCAGTGGCATAAATGGAGCCATCTGTTGCAACAAGTAATTGCTCAACTGGCGAAGCTGTTAAACCGTTTTCCTGGTTGTGAGTTTTCCAATCGTAACCATCGTATTCAAGAACACCGTCATTGTAGCTTACCCACACCTTTTGGTCTGCAGATTCTACGACATGGCGAATACCCTTGCCTTCAAGTTCGGGGAAATGTTTCCAACGCCATGGTTCCGTCAATGGATTGACGATCTGCGGATTATATGGTTGTGCAGCCCACACCATTAACCCTCCCAAAAAAATAAAATGCAATACTAGGATAAACCTCCCCATAACTTAAAACTCTTTCCTGTAGAATGCTCGAAAAGGAAGATAGGTGTTTTATTTGAGTTGAACAAAGGTTGCAAAATTAAGTATGGATTGAGGTATTTTTGCGGGAATTTATTCTGTTACAAGGATTGATACAGGAATAGCTAAAGTATAGAAGTCTATTGTTTTTACGTCAAATAACTATCGGTATAAAGTACAAACTGTTGTGTTGAGTTAATTTATGCACTCTATTTGGTGAAAAATGTGTGTTTCTCTTATTGCTCAATGTCGACCTTTATGGGTATTAGTTGATATTGTGAAAACTTCCAAAATAATATGAATACTCCTTTCTCTTTAAGTGGTAAAAACGTTTTAATTACTGGTGCCAGCCGCGGGCTCGGTCAAGGAATGGCTATTGCACTTTCTCATGCCGATGCTTTTGTTGTTTGTTGTAGCTCTAGCTCTGGAGGAACAGACAAAACGCTGGAGCTGATAAAAGCTGCTGGAGGGAAAGGAATAGGATTGGCTGCTGACTTGAGTAAGCGTGAAGAAGTGAAAAAACTATTTGAAGCAGCCCAAGAAGCGTGCGGGCAGATTGATATTCTTGTTAATAATGGCGGTACTATTGCCCGGCACCCGGCAGTAGATTTCCCACTTTCTGACTGGGATCGGGTGCTGGAAGTAAATCTCACCTCGGCTTTCTATCTTTCACAGCTTGCAGGCGCAGAGATGATTAAAAACGGTGGCGGAAAAATTATCAACACGGCCTCAATGCTTTCTTACTCAGGTGGTATTACCGTGCCAGCTTATACAGCAAGTAAGCATGGTATTGCCGGCGTTACCAAGGCACTGGCCAATGAATGGGCGCAGTACAATATTCAGGTGAACGCAATTGCGCCAGGCTACTTCAAAACAGACAATACGCAAAAACTACAGGATGATCCCGTTCGAAATGCAGAAATCACCAAGCGAATCCCTGCCGGCCGTTGGGGGGAAGCAACCGACCTGGGAGGTGCTGTTGTATTTTTAGCCTCGTCTGCCAGTGATTACATAAATGGCACTATGATTCCCGTTGATGGTGGATGGATGGCTCGGTAAATATAGCCCGAGTTCCGAAGAGTAAAACGAGCAGCCCCTAATCCACCCACTTTTCCTGCCACAACGGAAACTCTTTAGCCAGTAATTTATTGGCCCACTTTCCATAAAAGCCGTAGCCTACGCGGCGTTCGTTCTCAATATCTTCCAGCTTGTAATGGATAATTCCGTCTCTACCGGTGAAAATAGGCTGGAAGGTATTGAATTCATAAAAGCGAGCCCAGATGACACTGCCTTCCTCTTCGAAAATTACCCGATCACGACCTGTTGGTTGAGTAGGGTCTTTACGAATTTCTACGTTCCACCCTTCAATTTTGACGGCATCAAACCAGGCTACAGCGCCTCGAATGGCACGTTTGATATCGGCAGAAGGCTGGTCTATAGCCATTAAAAAGCGGGTGATCCCTACACTTTCTGAGCCGCTGAGCGACGCAGGTTCAAATTTTCTGGCAGAAGCCGGTTGTAGTGTATTTCGATCATGTTGAGCACACCAGGCGGTTAGCTGGCCATTTTGAACAACCTGTGTGTTTAATATACACTGAACACCTTTTTGAAAGGCTTCTTTAGCCAGGGCTTTTAAGCCAGGATCAACGGCTTGGTATTTTTCGTTTTCTTCCGCCAGCCCCTTTATGATCCACATTACATCGATCATGGCATTATCATTATAGGTGATGTGCCCGTGGTAGCTGCTGGTGTCTGGGTAGGATTGTGGCCATCCGCCCGCTGTATGCTGAGCTTCTAGCAGATAAGCAATGCCTTTTTCAGCGGCAGCCAGGTAGCTTGGGTTATTTGTTTGTTGGTGAGCCGATAGCAGGTATTTTATCTCTTTGGTTGTGGTATGGTCATCGCAAGTAGCATCAAGACGTACTTTGTCAGCGACGAGTTTCTCCTGTAGCTCGGAACTTACCTCTTTGATGTAGTCTGTTGCATCTCCTTTATACTGTGGCCAGCCACCATTTGCTCTTTGGTAGAGCAACATTTTTTCTGCTGTTTCATCAATCAGCGGTTGATTTATTTGTTGAGCATTGCAAACGCAAATTATTATGGTAAAAACCATAGAGAAGAGGTATTTCACGGAAATTTGGTTTTAGAATATGGTGAGCAATACGCTAATTTCACTAATCCTCCCTGTGATTTGCAACAAATGTTATAAACAGCTAGGCAATTGATAAATAATGAATAATCGCTGCGCAAGGGGTTAAGCTACCTTTGGGTGAAACGATATCAAAAAAAATATGGTACAGCCAAAAACAATAGGTAAGACGAAGACAATATCTCCTCAATCTCCAAAGGAACGTCGGCATGATCTACAGGTGATGGTCCCTCAGAAAAATGAAATCAGAAAGGTAGAGGCCTTTAATGCAATTCCTGCTCCAGGAGTGCAAGAGATTATTACGGAAGAAAATTCGAGCTTCGAGTTTCTTCGTCTTGCAAGGATCGTCCTTCAGGAAGGAACAGCAAGCCGCAGCTTAGACAAAGCAGAGGCCGTTTACTACATCAATCGTGGGGAAGTATCCATAACCGCCAACGGCCAAACACACACCTTAGGAAAAGGAGATGTTCTCTACGTTAGTGTTGATTCGGAAGTAAGCTTTAGCAGCAAGGAGTTTTGTGATGTAAGCGAATTTAAAGCAGTGTCTTGTCACACGAAATACCCTGACAAACTGGTTCGGCATACAGATATTGAAGGTACCGAACTAGCTGCTGATTTAGGAAGCCAGCGCCCAATGTCGGAACGGACCGTATTTAAGCTGGTAGATAAGAATGTCCAGGCCAATCGGTTGTTATTTGGCGATACTTACATGGCTCACCGAGGAGGAGTAGGTAGCTACCCCCCTCACTTTCATGGCCCTGATGGCCCTCACGGTTTGGGTGCTAATGCCAAAGAAGAAATTTACCATTTCCGTTGCGAAACGGAGATCGAAGGCGACATTCCCTATGTTCTCCAAAACTGTGCCTTACCTGAAGAAAAAGTAAATGTCTACGCCCATATTTTTGATGAAGTAGCCATTAACGTTACGCCTACTTACCACGATACCATTGCGCCGCCAGCGGTTGACTTTATGTTCACCTGGTGCTTGGCTAGTTTCACAGAAGGGCATCGAGATTGGGCAGAAATTTACAATAAGCCGGGTTATGAAAATGAATGGTAGGAATAGTTTCTACTGTTGTTGAATAACCTTTGTCATTGAAAACTGGATACAATAGGTATTCTGGTTAAAGCTAAAAAAGGTTGGTAAAAAACACCAACCGTAAAATGATGATCATGTCTAAAATTTTACCTGGCCTATTGTTGCTTTTCTTGTTTGGCTGTCAGCCGACGGAAGTTTCAGAAGTTCCTAAAGAGGATAATGTTGATCATTGGGCAGGAGTTGATGAGATATTGGCAAATATCAAAGCACCGACTTTCCCGGATCAAACCTTTAATATTACGGAGAACGGAGCTGTTGCTGATGGCGAGACCGATTGTCTGCCAGCGATCAAAGCTGCGATCAATGCGTGTAATGAGGCAGGTGGTGGCAAAGTGATGGTGCCCGCAGGAACCTACCTGGTAAAGGGCCCCATCCATTTGAAAAGTAACGTGAATTTACATATTGCAGAAGGAGCCATCATCTTATTTAGTACCGATGCTAAAGATTACCTTCCTGTTGTTTTTACGCGCTGGGAAGCGGTAGAGTGCTATAATTATTCACCCCTGATTTATGCTTATGAGCAGGAGAATATTGCCATCACCGGCAAGGGTACTCTCGACGGACAAGCCAGCAATGAAAATTGGTGGAATTGGGTTGATGGTAAAGATTTTGGTTGGGAGGAAGGTATGCCTAGTCAGGCAGATGACCACAGCCGCCCCAAGTTGTTTGGTTGGAATACCGACGAGGTCCCTGTAGAAGATCGCGTGCTAGGAGAGGGGAGCTACTTGCGGCCTAATTTCGTACAGCCTTACAAGTGTAAAAATGTATTGATCGATGGCGTGACCATCCGCAATTCGCCGATGTGGGTAATGCACCCGGTTTTGTGTGAAAACGTAACTATCCAAAACGTCAGGGTAATTAGTCACGGCCCAAATAGCGATGGTTGTGATCCGGAAAGTTGTAAAAATGTGCTTATCAAGAATTGCTACTTCGATACCGGCGACGATTGTATTGCCCTCAAATCTGGCAGGAACCAGGACGGGCGCCGCGTAGGCCGCCCTATTGAGAATGTGGTAATTCAGGACTGCCAGATGAAAGACGGCCATGGTGGCGTAGTAATCGGCAGTGAAGTGAGCGGTGGCGCCCGCAACATTTACGCAGAGAACTGCATCATGGATAGCCCCAACCTGGATCGAGCCTTGCGAGTGAAAACGAATAAAGTGCGTGGTGGGAAAATCGAAAACCTTTTCTTTCGAAATATAAAGGTAGGAGAGGTACGCGAAGCGGTGCTGCGTATTAATATGCTTTACCCCATTTATTCGGATACCAACCAGGTCTATATCCCAACGATAGAAAACATTTACCTCGAAAATGTCACTTCCCAAAAAAGTAAATACGGCATTTTAATCGATGGCTATAGTGCTGAATTCCCGGTTCGAAATATCCAAGTCACCAACTGTCGTTTCAACGGAGTTGAAGCAGGGAATAAGATAAAATTCGTCGAAAGCCTAGACTTGCAAAATCTCTATCTCAACGATGAGTTAGTGAAGTAGTCTGTTGCTTAATAATTTGTTTTTCAATTAGTTATCATGCGTATATTATTGTTTGCTTTTTTGCTCATTATTGGAACATGTGCTATGGCACAAACTTCACCAATCGGCTGGGCCAGCCTGAACGGCGGTACTACCGGCGGTGAAGGTGGCGAAGTAGTAATGATTACCAACCGCGACCAATTGTTAGCCAATGTCGTGGGGAGTACCCCGAAAATTCTGATGATCGTAGATACCATCGAGTTGAATCTTTACGAAAGGGTGAAAATATACGACAATAAGACCCTGTTAGGGAGCTCTCCTGAAGCGATGATAAGGTTTGGTGGCTTGGAAATTCTTGGAGATAATGTCATTATCCAAAACCTTGCAATCGGTGATTTCTACGATGGTGACTGGAGTGGTACAACCCACAGTACTGATTGTATGACGATCTACGGCGTCAATGTTTGGGTTGATCACTGTTGGCTATGGGCTGGCGCTGATGGACTGTTGGATGTGCGTAGTGGCAATGGCTCAATTGCAGATTATATC